>WFOK01000033.1 GCA_015488115.1 Mariprofundaceae bacterium | reverse complement strand
TGATCTTCGTCGGAGCCGGAAGATCGGCGCCAAAATCCGCGAACATTTCACCGAAAACCGGAATGACGAAGATCATCAGGATGGCCGTGACGAGGAACGCAATCACGACGATGGAAACCGGGTAAACGAGCGCCGACTTGATCTTCGATCTGAGCGCCAGGGATTTCTCCTTGTACTCCGTCAGGCGCAGCAGGATTGCATCGAGAATGCCCCCCTGTTCCCCGGCTTCGATCAGGGAGCAGGTCAACTGATCGAAATACTGGGGATACTTTCGCAGGGTGTCTCCCAGCGCATTGCCCTGCTCGAGGGACTCGCGGATCTCTCGCAGCAGCTTGACCAGCGTCTTGTTTTCGCTGCTCTGCTCGGCCAGCACGAAACACTGTACGAGCGGCAGGCCCGCATTGATCATCGTGGCCAGCTGCCGGAAAAAGATCGCAAAGTCCTTGTCCGTGATCTTCTCGGGAAAAAGGCGGATCTCCTTTGGCTTCTTTCTGACCTCAATGCGCGTCAGTCCCTGCCTGCGCAATATGGCCAAGGCCTGGTTACGGTTCTCGGCCTCGATTTCACCCTTTTTCGGGTTGCCCTGTCGGTCCCTCGCCTGCCATTCGAACGTCGCCATGCCCGCTTACGCCATGCCCCCGGAACGCCGGCCTGCCATCATCAAACCCATTCCGGCAACGGCAGAATGTCGCGCCCCAGTTGCCGCTGCATCCCGATCAGAGCGTTCTTCAGCGAAGGCATGTCCGCATCATGCCACCAGGAAAAGGCCGTGGCGCCCTGTGCAACAAGCAGGGGCAAGCCGTCAAGCGTCGTGCGACCGGCAGCCGCCTGACAGAAAGGTGTGCATCCATCGGGACGGTAAACAGCATCAATGGCCACGCCCTCTCCGGACAGTTCGAATGGAAACACATCACGCTCCCTCAGGCCAAGGCTAGTGGCATTGAGCAGCAGTCGCGCATCCTCGCAGACCAGTGACACGGCATCGGCTGTCCAGGGAATGACTTCGCATTGCAAGTCGGGATAACTGGAAACGACATGCGACAGCAAATCCGAGGCGCGTTCAGGGCTCCGATTGCAAAGGGTCAGATGGCAGCCCAGGCCATTGAGCGCGTGCACAAAGGCCCGCGCCGTTCCTCCAGCTCCGAACATCACCACATGTCCGCCGCACAGATTCAGACCCAGTCCCTCAATGACCAGACGAAGACCGCGCCAATCCGTATTCGTCGCCAGCCAGCCCTCCTCCACGCGACGAAGAGTGTTGACGGCCCCGATCCTGCGCGCATCCGCATCCGTCTCCGCAAGCCGGGCGGCAACCTCCTTGTGCGGAACGGTCACATTCAGGCCCTCCACGCCAGCCGCATGCAACCCCTGCAACGCCGGGCCAATGCGGCCCACCGGGACGGGAAACGGTATGTACACAGCATTGAGCCCTTGTTCCTCAATGAACCGATTCTGAAACCAGGGCGACAGTGAATGCTCCACAGGCCAGCCGACAACACCGTACACCCTTGTCTTCCCATTGATCCTCATGACATCCCCACCCTCATGACCGCCCGCCGAAGGCTTGCTATGCCGGCAACGCGCCCATGTCCAATGATGCCCCCAGGCATGCGGCAGTCAAACGGGCGGGGCCCGTTCCAATACAGACAAGACCTGTCAAACGGAAGCCACGGTTTGATTCAGCGACGCTTCAGCAAACGGAAGTTCCCCACACAAGTGCCTCCCGGAACAGAAAAGGTTCCGCGAATAAGCCTGCCCTTCAATTGCCCCTTGATGCCGGCCCCGCTCGCCAAGCGGCCGGAAAACAAGCCCCTTCGATTCATTTTTGCAGTGCCAGCATCCTGTTGGCCAACGGGCCACAAGGCAGGATTACTTGAACGAGTAATGCGCGTATACAAGGCCATCCTTCCATCGGCGGCAAGAATAGCTGTTGCCTTGCCAGATCCTTTCAAGCCCCCGCAGGCTGCCGGGTCGCTGGAAAACACCCCCGCATAATACCCTGCATGCCTGCGATGCGGACCCTTACCGGGCACGCGCTTGGCCACAAACCTGCCTTTCACGCCCAAACTGGTCACATAAGCCCCCCTTACACGACCACTGCGCAAAATCTTCCCTTTAACCTTGGTGCCGGTACCACCAACATTGTTCAGCACAAAACTCCCATTGGGACGGATCCGAACCCGGCGATCTGAAAAGCCCGTATTGGTTGTCTGATCATAGCTAATCACGACTCCCGTATTGTTCGATCGTACATAAAGAGCAAAGGTCCCTTGGTGCCCTCCAATAAAACGACCTTCATACACCCCCGCATAGCCAGCTGCTGCAGCGGGATGAACCATGCCGCTGAACAAGGCGAGAAGAGCAAACGCTTGCCATATCCTCTTCACAGACATGAGACCTCCTTGCATGCGGGATTTTTTCGCTATTTATTTTTGCAAATGTCAATGAACTTTTCAAGAAATTATTCCACGGTCACCGACTTGGCCAGATTGCGCGGCTGATCCACATCCGTGCCCAGCATGCAGGCGACCTCATAGGCCAGCAATTGCAAAGGTATGCATACCAACAGGGGCGTTGAGAAATAGTCACCTTCCGGCACGCGCAACACGCAAGCTGCATTCGCAGAACGTCCTGTCTCGGGCATGTCCACGATCAGGATAATCCTTGCCCCACGAGCCTGAACCTCGTGAAGATTCGAGATCACCTTTTCCAGATGGTACTGCCGTGGCGCGATGACGACGACCGGGAGCTGGCCGTCGATCAGAGCGATCGGCCCGTGCTTCATTTCGCCTGCGGCATAACCTTCAGCATGAAGATAGCTGATTTCCTTGAGCTTCAGAGCCCCCTCCAAGGCCATCGGATAACACGGACCTCGTCCAAGATAGAGGGCACCGCGCACATCGGCAAACTGTTCTGCCGCACGGCGCACGGCCGACGTATCCGCCAGCAACCCCTCCATGGCGGCCGCAGCCCTTTCAAGGCCCGCCAGATGTTCGCTGAGGCTTCCCTCGGGCATCACACCGGCGCGACGGGCCATGAACAGCGTCAACAGGGCCAAAACCGCCAACTGGGCCATGTAGGCTTTCGTCGAGGCAACCCCGATCTCCGGACCAGCAAGCAGCTCGATGAGACCATCGGCCTCCCTGGCCAGCGAGGAACTGGGCACATTGCACAGGGCCAACGCATCATTTTCGGGGGTATGCTGCTTGAACATGCGCAACACCTCCAGGGTGTCGGCCGTCTCTCCCGACTGGGATAGGACAACAAGCAGTGTGCTCTGGCCGATGACCGGATCACGGTAACGGTACTCGCTCGCAATATCCACCTCGACAGGAACCTTCAGGTAGCGTTCAAGCCAGTACCTGGCTGTCAGGGCTGCATGGTAGGATGTGCCGCAGGCAACCATGACAATGCGCTTGGGCAAGGGTTTCTCATGCAGGAAGGATGCGTGCTCGAACATGATCTCACCTCCCTCCCGCACATACTGTCGAAGGATGCGCCGAAGCACGGCTGGCTGCTCATGGATCTCCTTGAGCATGTAATGGGGAAACCCCCCCTTTTCGGCATCATGCGCGGCAACCGGCAGGGGCTCCCATTCGCGATCCACCGGCTTTCCGGAAAGATCATACAGCTCGATTCCCTCAAGTGTGAGGCGCCCCCACTCATGGTCATCGATGTACATGACCTCATCCACCAGGCCGGCAAGCGCGAGCGCATCCGAGGCGACATAAACCCCATGGGCGCTGCGGCCGACCAGGAGCGGGCTCCCCTTGCGCGCAAACCACAGGGAGCCAGGCAGGCTTCTGATGATGGCCGCGATTGCATAGGCTCCCTCAAGCTCAGCAAGCATCTCGCGCCAAGCATCAAGCAACTCCTGTTGTCGGATCTTTTGCTCGAGCAGATGGGGCAGGACTTCCGTATCTGTCTGGGACACAAACGTGCAACCTTGCGCACTCAGCCGTGTGCGCAGCTCATGATGGTTTTCAATGATCCCGTTATGGACAAGGGCAACGGATGAGCTGATGTGCGGATGCGCATTGATGATCGTGGGCTCTCCATGCGTGGCCCAGCGCGTGTGACCGATGCCAATCCGACCCGACAATGGACGATCGGCGAGCTTGCGTTCCAGATTTGAGAGCTTGCCCGGTGCCTTCGCCTGCTGAAAGGAACCGCCATTGAGCATGCAAACCCCAGCACTGTCGTAGCCCCTGTATTCCATGCGCCTCAGGGAACCAAGCAATTCATCCTGAACATCGTGATCGCAAAGGGCGCCAATAATCCCGCACATCAGCGATCCTCCTTGCGGGGACGGCGCCAGCCGGGTAGATGCCGCTGGTCTGGACGGGCGGAAAGGGTTAGGCCACCTTCGGGCACATCCCTGGTGATGATGCTGCCAGCGCCGATGGTCGAGCCCGAGCCCACGCGAACCGGTGCGATGAGCTTCGTGTCCGAACCGACAAAGACATCATCGCCAATCTCGGTCAGATGCTTGTTTGCTCCATCGTAATTACAGGTGATCGTGCCGGCGCCGATGTTGCATTGTTTGCCGATGATCGCATCGCCGATATAGGTCAGGTGGTTGATCTTGCTCCCATCACCGACAATGGCCTTTTTGACCTCGACAAAATTGCCGATATGGACCTCATCAGCAAGCTTGGCATCAGGCCTGAGCCGGGCAAAAGGACCAATTCTGCAATGCGCCCCGACACTGGCATCCTGCAAGTGACTAAAGGCAAGCACGCTGGAGCCATCATCGACCCAGCAATTGTCGAGCACGGCATAGGGACCGATCTCGCACTCGTCTCCAATGCTGGTGGCCCCTAGCAACTGGGTACCCGCATGAATGATCGTATCCATGCCGATGCGCACGGAGGCCTCGATGCGTACCGTGTGCGGCTGAAGAATGGTCACGCCCGAAAGCTGCCAGTCTTCGATGATCCGCTGCTGCAGAACGGCCTCGGCCTCGGCCAGTTGCTTGCGATTGTTCACGCCCCGGATCTCCTCGGCGTCATCCATGGCGACGGCCTCGACGCGCATGCCGGCCTCAAGAGCCAGCGGTACGATGTCAGGCAGGTAGTATTCGCCCTGCGCATTCCGGTTGCCGACCCGTTCCAGCAGCCGGAACAGAACATCCTGCCTGACGCAGTAGATGCCGCTGGTCACCTCCTTGATCCGCTTCTGCTCACTGGTGGCATCCCGTTCCTCGACAATGCCGATGATCTTCCCCGCCTCATCACGCAAGACCCTCCCGTAACCGAAGGGATCGGGCAGATGCGCAGAAAGAAAGGTCACCTCCGCGCCGCTGTCCTTGTGATGTCTGGCCAGGCGATCCAACGTTTCGCATCGGAGCAGAGGCGTATCCCCACAGACAATCATGACATGATCCACATCCGAGCAGACCTGTTCGCATTGCTGGACGGCATGTCCCGTCCCCAGCTGCCGGTCCTGCATGACCCATTCGAGATTCGCAGGCTGGCCGATATGTTCGCGCACCTGCTCCGCCCCATCGCCCGTAACAACGGCGATCTTGTGCGGTTGCAGTTCCTCCACGGTATGCAGCACATGCTCGAGCATGGACTTGCCCAAAATCGGATGCAACACCTTGGGCAGTTTCGAGCGCATGCGCTTGCCCTGACCTGCAGCAAGCACGCATACCATCAAGTCTGGATAATGCATCAAACGGGACATCAAGATCTCCTCTGAAATCAATCAAAACAAATGGGGCCGCACACCGTGCGGCCCCATTGTTGCGTGCTTGACTGCAAGCTTCAATGCTTCTTGCGCTTCTTCAGCCATTCCAGGCGCGCAACGGCCAGGGCCAGCTCCGCCTCGGCGAGAGCGATATCGGTGTCCCCGGAGCGCTTTTCAAGCAGTTCCCGGGCTCTCCTTTCGGCCTCAATGGCCTGTGCCTCATCGATGTCCGTTGCCCGTTCGGCCGTATCCGCCAGCACGGTCACCATGTCGGGCTGTACCTCCATGAAGCCACCGGAGACAAACACCTGATCCTCTTCCTCGCCCTTCCTGATCCGAAGCTCGCCCGCCTTGAGCTGACAGAGTAGAGGAGCATGCCGGGGAAGAATGCCGAGCTCGCCTGCAAGGCCAGGCGCCACGAGCATGTCGGCCTCTCCGCGGTAGACCTCGCGCTCAGCCGTCGCGACGAGTACATTCATCGTGGCCATCAGGCCTTGGCCTCCATCTTCTTGGCGCGCTCGACGGCCTGCTCAATGCTGCCAACCATGTAGAACGCCTGCTCCGGAAGATGGTCATATTCGCCGTTCAGAATGGCCTTGAAGCCCTTGATCGTATCATCGCGCTTCACATAAACGCCCGGCGCGCCCGTGAACACCTCTGCGACATGGAACGGCTGCGACAGGAAGCGCTGGATCTTGCGCGCTCGTGCAACAAGTAGCTTGTCCTCATCGGAGAGCTCGTCCATGCCGAGGATCGCGATGATGTCCTGAAGCTCCTTGTAGCGCTGCAATGTTTTCTGAACGCCTTGCGCAACCTCATAGTGTTCATTGCCCACGACCTTCGGATCCAGCTGACGCGACGTGGAGTCCAGGGGATCTACGGCCGGATAGATGCCCAGCTCGGCAATCTGGCGCGAAAGAACGATTGTGGAATCAAGGTGCGCAAAGGTCGTTGCCGGCGCCGGATCGGTCAGGTCGTCAGCAGGAACATACACGGCCTGAACGGAGGTGATTGAACCCACCTTCGTCGAGGCGATCCGCTCCTGCAGCTTGCCCATTTCCTCGGCCAGCGTCGGCTGGTAGCCCACGGCGGAAGGCATGCGCCCGAGCAGGGCCGAGACCTCAACACCAGCCAGTGAATAGCGGTAGATGTTGTCAATGAAGATCAGCACATCGCGACCTTCGTCACGGAAGTACTCGGCCATGGTCAGGCCGGTCAGGGCCACGCGCAGTCGGTTGCCCGGCGGCTCGTTCATCTGGCCATAGACCAGGGCGACCTTGTCCAGCACGTTCGATTCCTTCATCTCGTAGTAGAAATCGTTGCCCTCGCGCGTGCGCTCGCCCACGCCGGCAAACACGGAATAACCGCCATGGGCCTTGGCGATGTTGTTGATGAGCTCCATCATGTTCACGGTCTTGCCCACGCCGGCGCCACCGAACAGGCCGACCTTGCCGCCCTTGGCAATCGGCGCCATGAGGTCGATGACTTTGATGCCCGTTTCAAGAATCTCCGTGGCCGGAGCCAATTCCTCAAACGTGGGCGCAGCGCGGTGAATGGGCCAGCGTTCCTCGGCGTCCACGGCTTCGCCCTCAAAGTCGATGCCGCGGCCAAGCACATCCATGATGCGACCCAGCGTGGCCTTGCCGACCGGCACCTTGATGCAGTCACCGGTGTCCTCGACTTCCATGCCGCGCTTCAGTCCGTCGGTGGAACCCAATGCGACAGCACGCACGGTGCGATCACCGATGTGCTGCTGCGTCTCCATGGTCAGATCCGCTTCCTTGATATACAGGGCGTTGTAGATATTGGGCAACTCGCCCGATTCGAAGCGAACGTCCACAACTGGCCCGATTACTTGAACAATGGTTCCACTCATCGTTTTGACCTCTCCAATCTATAAATCAAACTTATCCCGCAGCAGCCGCGCCAGAACAGATCTCGGCGATTTCCTGCGTAATGCTTGCCTGCCGGGCTTTGTTGTACGAAATCTTCAAGTCGCGGACGATGCCCTTCGCATTGTCCGTCGCGCTCTTCATCGCAATCATGCGCGCCGAATGCTCGCATGCCTTGTTCTCAAGCACGGCATGATAAACAAGGGATTCCACATAGCGTCGCAGCAGGCCATCAAGGGCCGCCTTGCTGTCCGGCTCGTAAATGTAATCCCAGTAACCGGGATGCGTGGGCTCCTGAACCTCCAAGCAGGGCAACAGGCGCGTGACGACAGGGCGCTGCGTCATCGTGTTGATGAACTCGCTGTAGACGAGATGAACCTCATCAACCTCGCCGGCGATATAGCGCTCCATGGCCACTGAAACCACGCCAAGCACGTCCGACAATTCGGCTGCATCCGGGATTTCATCAACTGCGGCGGGAAGATCCTTGACAATCTTGCGCATGAACTGGGCCGCCCTCCGGCCAATGGTGTAGGATTCGACGCCAACCTGAACATCCTTGACCAGATTCAGGGCTGCCTTCAGCGCATTCGTGTTCAAGCCACCGCAAAGCCCCTTGTCCGTCGTCACCACGATGACGCCGACCTTCTTCACCTGATCACGCTTCGTAATGAACGGATGGCTGTATTCGGGGTGGGCCTGCATCAGATTGCCGATCACGCGGCGGATGCCTTCCGCATAGGCACGACCGGCCAGAACCCGGTCCTGCGCCTTGCGCATCTTGCTCGCAGCCACGAGCTCCATGGCCTTCGTGATCTTGGCCGTGTTCTGAACGGCCTTGATCTGACCCCGAATTTCCTTTGCAGTCGCCACCGTTGCGCTCCTTTTAGTAGGTTCCCTTGGCCTTGAACTCTGCCGTGGCCTTCTTCAGGCCCTCGGCAATCTGTTCGGTCAGGACAGCCTTTTCGTTGAGCTCCTCCATCAGGCTGGAATGCTCCGAATTCAGATAGGCCAGAAAAGCCTTCTCGAAATCGACAATGCGATCAGCCTCGATGTCGTCCAGGTCGCCTTCATTCAGCGCATTGAGGATGGCAGTGATTTCCGCGACGCTCATCGGAGAGTTCTCATTCTGCTTGAGTGCCTCCATGCCGCGCTTTCCGCGCTCGATCTGGGCGCGCGTTGCCGGATCCAGGTCCGAGGCAAACTGTGCAAATGCGGCCAACTCTCGATATTGCGCGAGATCAAGGCGCAAACCGCCACCAACCTTCTTCACGGCCTTGGTCTGGGCGGCGCCACCCACTCGGGATACGGACAGGCCGACATTCACGGCCGGGCGCTGACCTGCGTTGAACAGTCCGCTCTCCAAGAAGATCTGACCGTCGGTAATCGAGATGACGTTGGTCGGAACGAAGGCCGAAACATCGCCCTCCTGCGTCTCGATGATCGGGAGAGCCGTCAGCGATCCGGTCCGACCCTTCACCTCTCCCTTGGTGAAGTTCTCGACGTACTGTTCATTCACCCTTGAGGCACGCTCCAGCAAACGGGAGTGCAGATAGAAAACATCGCCAGGATATGCCTCGCGCCCCGGAGGACGACGAAGAATCAGGGAAACCTGCCGGTACGCCCAGGCCTGCTTGGTCAAATCATCGTAGACGATCAGGGCGTCCTCGCCACGATCGCGGAAGTATTCGCCCATCGTGCATCCGGTGTATGGGGCGAGGTACTGCAGGGCAGCGGACTCAGACGCGTTGGCCGCAACGATGATCGTGTGATCGAGCGCGCCATGTTCCTTGAGCGTGCGCACGACATTGGCCACGCTCGAGGCCTTCTGGCCAACGGCGACATAGATGCAGGTCACGCCCGTATTCTTCTGGTTGATGATGGTGTCGATCGCGATTGCGGTCTTGCCGGTCTGCCGGTCGCCAATGATCAGCTCACGCTGGCCGCGGCCGATCGGAATCATCGCGTCGATGGCCTTGATACCCGTGGCCAGCGGCTGATCCACGCTCTTGCGCCAGATCACACCAGGAGCGACCTTCTCAACCACATCCGTGGCTGATGCGTTGATCGGCCCCTTGCCATCAATGGGATCGCCAAGGGCGTTCACCACGCGACCCTTGAGTTCAGGACCGACCGGAACCTCAAAGATGCGCCCGGTGCAGCGAACCTCGTCCCCTTCGCGCAGATGCGTGTAATCGCCAAAGATCACGGCGCCAACGCAATCCTCCTCGAGGTTGAGCACAATGCCGCGCGTGCCTCCAGGAAAATCGAGCAACTCGCCCGCCATGGCCCCCGCCATGCCGTGGATCAGGGCAACGCCGTCACCGATACTGATGATCGTGCCGACATTCGTATCGGCAGCAGCGCCTTCATAGCCCTTGATCTGCTCCTTGATGATCGAACTGATTTCAGCCGTATCGAGTTTCATAATTCAACCTCTGTCAGGACTCTAGTCTTAAATATTCCTTCAACCTGCGATTGCGCGACGCAAGCCTTCCAGGCGCGTACGCAGCGAATAATCCAGTTGCCGGTCACCAAGGCGAATGACCAAGCCGCCGAGTATGGATGGGTCCTCATGCACACGGAGACTGACCTTCTTCCCGAATCGCTCGCTCAACGCGCGGGCAATCTTCTGCTGCATGCCCTCACTCAATGGGGCTGCCACCAGGACATCGGCCACATCTTCGGCCTGGCTCTGCCGGACGAGATCATCCAAAAGATCGGCAATCTCTGGCAGCAGCACGATCTTGTTGCGCTCGGCCAGCAGTCTGACAAGACGCTCAAGCTCGCCACCAACGGACGGAACGGCCTTGAGAAGGGCCTGCACCTTACTGGAAGCGGGCACCGCAGGAGAAGCGAAGAATGAGCGAATCTCATCATCAGTTTTCAGGGCTTCCGCCAGCGCATGCAGGCCATCGCGCACATCCACGCCCTCCTTCAGCAGATCGAACAGGGCGCGCGCATAGCGCCTGGAAATGAACTGCGTGCTCATGCGGACCCAAGCCCCTTGTCCACGATGCCCTCGATGAGCTTGACATGCTTGCTCGCATCAAGCTCCACCTCGAGAATCCGCTCTGCGGCCATCAGGGCAATGGAAGCGACCTCCTCGCGCAACTGCTGGCGCGCCTTTGCCACCTCGGCATGCACCTCCTCGCGGGCAGCATCAAGGATGCCTTCCGCTTCCTTGCGGGCGCGTGTCACGGCCTCCTCATTGATCTCGGCCGCCCGCCGCTCGGCAGCAGCAATGATCTCATGGGCGCGGGCACGAGCATCTTCCAGCTGTCTGGCCACCTCGGCCTCGGCCTCGGCCTTGGCCTCAAGCCCTGCCTCGGCAGCCGCCAGGCCCTCGGCAATCTTTTTCGAGCGGGCCTCCATCAGGTCGTTCAGCGGACCATAGAGCAGCTTCCACAGAAGCACGACCATGGCGACAAAAACGATAACCTGAGAAATGAATGTAAGGTCGATACTCATGCCTTAACCTCGCAACGTTTTCCGTGTCCCTCTTTCACCTTATCCCAGGAACGGGTTGGCAAACAGGAACCACAGCGCGAATGCCATAATGATGAACGGGAAGGACTCCATCAATCCGGCAAAAATGAACATGTTGAACATCAGCTGCGGGCGCATTTCGGGCTGACGCGAAATTCCCTCAAGAGTCTTCGAGCAGATCAGACCCCAGCCGATGGCCGAACCAAGCCCGGCCGCGGCCAGAATGACACCCACAGAAATTGCCGTCGCTGCAGTGATGATTGTTGTTGCATCCATTTGTTTTACTCCTATGCAGTTCTAAAGTTTGATTTAATGCTCAGCCGGCTGATGCGCAATCGACAGATACACAACCGACAGAATCATGAAGATGAAGGCTTGCAGCAAGCCGATAAACAGGTGGAACAATGACCACCCAAGCCCCACCAGCAGGCCGGCAATCTCTGAAACGAAACCGCCGACCGAGAGCAAGTCCTCCAGATGACTGGCGAGCAGCAGGCTTGCGATGAGCAGAAAGATCACCTCGCCTGCAAACATGTTGCCGAACAGTCGGAAGGACAGTGAGAGCGGCTTTGCCAGCTCCTCGATCACCTTCAGAACCAGATTGAGCGGGATCAGCAACACGCCGATCAGCTTCACAACCGGATTCTTCGATTCCAGCAGAAGAGCAGCAAACGGCTGAAACAGCAACTCCTTAACGAAGTGCACCGGCTTCAGCTTGAATTCGTAATAGAGCACGAGAATGAAGACGGACACGGCCATCGCAACCGGAAGATTCAGGTCATTGGTCGGCACCTGCCGGAAGGACTCGAGCCCGAACAGCGCGGCCACATGATGCATCAGATAGGCCGGCAGGATATCCAGCGAGTTGCACAGAAAAATAAACACGAAGATGGTCAGCGCCAACGGCGCGATCAATGGGTTGTGAACCGGAAAGTTGTCCTTGACCGTCTGGTTGATGAAGTCGATCAGCGCCTCCATGAAGTTCTGCACGCCCGTCGGCGCCCCCTCGACCAGGCGCCCGCGAAGCCAGGCAGCAAAAACCACCATGCCAGTCGCCACCAGCACGGTGAGCAGCAGCGTGTCCAGATGCAACTGCATGAACGGGTTGGCATCATCAAACGACACCGACCAATACTTCAGATGTTCGGCAATGCCCCCACTGTGGCCCTGTTCAGCCAATGCCCACCTCCATCATTCCTGGCGACGAACCTCACGGAACCCCGCGATATAGACCGCCACTTGAGCCACGAGCATGCCCCCGGCAACCCATGGCAGATAAAATCCCATTCCGTGCGCAGCGGCAAGCGCGATGATCAACAGACCAAAGCGAACAGCCGCCCCGACATACAACAGGCGCTGACCACTCTTGCCATCCCGGCCGGCTGCCCGCCGCACCGTCTGCAGCAGCGCCAGGCCATTCAGGAGCATCAGCACCACGCCAAGCAACATCGAGGGAATAAAGCGCCCGAAGCCAGCATACCCCAGCAGCAAGGCGAGCAGCAAGGCCAAGGCCAACTGCAGCACCGCCAGCCTGACCATCAGCCGTCCATTCAATCCGGCTGAGGACATCAATCCAGCACTGTTGGCAGGCAAACGGAAACCCCTCCGATGCAGGCGCGGCGATTTCTAGCAGAAAGGGCCGCGCACTTCAACCAGAAAATTTGCTCACTCATACACGACACTCAGCCCCTGCAGGTAACGATCCAACCTGGTACCACCATCAGGCAGGGGGGCATCCGGATTCTCGCCGATGGCCTGGAGAAACGCCCTGGCATACGCCCGGCGTGTCTGCTCATCCATGATTCTCCAGTCCGAGGCATCAACCAGACCATCTCCCGTCCGGTCAAAGTTTCGATCCACATCCACACCCCCGGCGGCCAGCAGCAGAAGCGAGGCCGGCACCCACAGACCAAGCCGGACGCGGTGGAACATCAATCAGTACCGGTAATGATCCGGCTTGTAGGGCCCCTCGACCGGCACGCCGATATATTCCGCCTGCTTGGGCGTCAGGCTCGTGAGCTTCGCACCGATCTTCTCCAGATGCAGCCGGGCCACTTCCTCATCCAGCTTCTTGGGCAGCATGTACACCCTGTTTTCGTAGTTCTCGCCATGGCAGTAAAGCTCGATCTGGGCAAGCACCTGATTCGTGAACGAGTTGGACATGACAAAGCTCGGATGGCCTGTCGCGCAACCAAGATTCACCAACCGCCCCTCGGCAAGCAGGGTGATGCGCTTGCCGTCCGGAAACACGATCTGATCCACCTGGGGCTTGATGTTTTCCCAGGGATACTGCCTGAGACTGGCCACATCGATTTCATCGTCGAAATGACCAATATTGCAGACAATGGCCTGATCCTTCATGGCCTTCATGTGCTCGTGCGTGATCACATGATAGTTGCCGGTGGCCGTCACGAAGATATCGGCCAGCGGTGCCGCCTCGTCCATCGTCACGACCCGATAGCCCTCCATGGACGCCTGCAGGGCGCAGATCGGGTCGATTTCAGTCACCCAGACCGTGGCCCCCATGCCGCGGAAGGCCTGGGCGCAACCCTTGCCGACATCACCATAGCCAAGCACGACACAGATCTTGCCAGCGATCATGACATCAGTCGCGCGCTTGATGCCGTCAATCAGCGACTCGCGGCAACCATAGAGGTTGTCGAACTTCGACTTTGTCACCGAATCGTTCACATTGATGGCTGGAAACGGCAGCTCGCCGCGCTCCTGCATCTGGTAAAGGCGATGCACACCTGTGGTCGTTTCCTCGGTCACGCCGCGGATGGATGCGCGAATACGAGAATAGAAGCCCGGCTGCTCGGCCAGCCTTGCGCGTATCGCAGCGAACAGGGCCTCTTCCTCCTTGGAGGAGGGATGTTCGACCAGCGAGGGGTCCTGCTCGGCCTTCGCCCCCAGCATGACAAGCAGGGTTGCATCGCCGCCATCGTCCAGGATCATGTTCGGCACGCCACCATCGTGCCATTCCATGATGCGGTGCGTGAACGCCCAGTACTCCTCCAGGCTCTCGCCCTTGTAGGCGAAGACCGGCACACCCTCGGCCGCAATGGCCGCAGCCGCATGGTCCTGGGTCGAGAAGATGTTGCACGACGCCCAACGCACCTCGGCACCCAGCTCCACCAGCGTCTCGATCAGAACCGCCGTCTGGATCGTCATGTGCAGACTGCCGGCAATGCGCGCCCCCTTGAGCGGCTGCTGGCCCTTGTATTTCTCCCGGATGGCCATGAGCCCCGGCATCTCGGTCTCGGCAATGGCGATTTCCCTGCGCCCCCAGCCAGCCAGGCTGACATCGGCAACAACATAATCGCCCTTTTTCCCTTTCATGACGCTCATCGAACTCCTCCGTTTAATTGTTTCTGAATTAAACGGGCGCCGTTGTTGCTTAAGCCGAGCCTGACCGGCATCCATCCGGTTGCAGCGCCCCTCGGCGAAACGTGCCAGCCTACAGCCCGGCATCCTCCCGCAGGGCATCGGCCCTGTCCGTACGCTCCCATGAGAATTCGGGCAATTCCCGCCCGAAGTGACCGTAGGCCGCGGTCTTGCGATAAATCGGCCTCACCAGATCGAGCATGCGGGAGATGCCATAAGGCGTCAGATCAAAATGACGCCGAACCAGCTCGGCGATGCGTTCCTCGTTGATCTTGGCCGTTCCAAAGGTCTCAACCAGAATCGAGGTGGGTTCGGCCACGCCGATCGCGTACGACACCTGGATCTCGCATCGATCGGCAAGCCCGGCCGCCACGATGTTCTTGGCCACATAACGGCAGGCGTAGGCCGCGGAACGATCCACCTTCGAGGGATCCTTGCCGGAAAAGGCCCCTCCACCATGTCGGGCCATGCCGCCATAGGTGTCGACGATGATCTTACGGCCCGTGAGCCCGCAGTCGCCGACTGGACCACCGATCACAAACTTGCCGGTCGGATTGATATGAATCTTGTCCGCAGGACAGGCATCCAGCCATGCCTTCGGCAGCACGGGCTGAATGATGTTCTCCATGACCGCCTCGCGCAGGTGATTGTATTCGATATCGGGATCATGCTGCGTGGAAAGCACGACCGCATCGATGCCGACGATCCTGTCGTCCTCATAACGGAACGTGATCTGGCTTTTGGCATCCGGCCTGAGCCAGGGGAGGATGCGCTCCTTGCGCATCTCGGCCTGACGCTGGACAAGCCGGTGGGCGTACAGGATCGGAGCCGGCATGTAGACCTCAGTTTCATTCGTGGCATAGCCGAACATCAGGCCCTGGTCTCCGGCCCCCTGCCGCTCGGGGGCGTCCCTGTCCACGCCCTGCGCAATATCTGCGGACTGCTTGCCGATCAGGCTCATGACCGCGCAGGTGGAACCGTCAAAACCAACATCCGAGCTTGTATATCCGATATCGCAGATGACGCCGCGCACGAGTTCGTCGAGGTCCACCCAGGCCTCCGTGGTTACCTCGCCGGCAACGATGACCGCGCCGGTCTTCACCAGCGTTTCAACAGCGACGCGCGCACGCTGGGGCTCGGGATCCTGGGTGAGGATCGCATCCAGAACGGCATCGGAGATCTGATCCGCGACCTTGTCGGGATGTCCCTCCGATACCGATTCGGACGTGAAAAGAAAGTTCCGGCTCATGGTTCAGCAGCTCCTCTGCAAGTGCGGATTCGGCCGCACCCTAGCGGTCTGACCCGCCTGCGCCAAGCCCATGCCGGATTTCAGCGTGAGGCAAGCAAGCCGATGCCCAGGGCCAGCAAGAAGGCGCCGCCATACAAGGGCCATGCTCCCACGATCTCCCCCAAGGCATGCGCCAGCATGAGAGCCAAGCCTCCGGAAGTCAGAAAGCCCCCCCACCAGGGGTGACCCTGCCGCTCCTCACCACCCTCAAGCATGGTCGAAGACGCCGCCATCTCCTCGATGCGATCGGGCAGGGCTGCCCACCGGCGCATCTGGAGACGCACATCCTCGAGCATGGCCTCGGCCCGCCCTCGCGGACCCATGTGCCTGGCCACCCAGTCCGTCACCAGCGGACGGGCCAACATCCAGATGTTGGCCTGGTCGGCCAACTCGCGGGCCACCCCCTCGATCACGACCATGGTCTTCTGCAACAGCAGCAGTTGCGGCTGGGTCTCCATCTGGAAACGCTCGGTGACGGCAAACATGACCAGCAGAAGCTCGGCAATCGAAATCTCGGCCAGGGGCCGGTTGAAGATCGGCACGGCGACTTCGCGGAGCGCATCCTCGAAGGCCGAAAGATCCGTATCCGCCGGCACATAGCCCGCCTCGAGATGCACCTCGGCAGCCCGCCGGTAATCCTCCTGCAGGAAGGCCAGCAACATGTCGGCCAGGTACCGGCGTGTCTTCATGTCCAGGCGCCCGACGATGCCGAAGTCGACCAGCACGATGTCCCCGTTGTCGGCGACGAAGATATTGCCCGGGTGCATGTCGGCATGGAAATACCCATCCACAAAGACCATGTGGAAAAACAGCGTCGCCGCCCTTTCGCACAATTTCAGGCAATCATGGCCGGCGGCAACCAGGGCATCACGCTCGTCGATGGAGATGCCGGAAATGCGCTCGGTCGTCATGACCTCGGTGCATGTGTAGTCCCACAACACCTCCGGTACGCGGACCCCGTCCACGGCCATGAAGTTCTCGGCGAAACGCCCTGCATGCGCAGCCTCGGCGCGAAGATTCAGCTCCCCCCGGATCGTCTGGGCGAATTCCTCGACAACCTCCGGGGCCTTCAGCCGGCGATACTCAGGGAAATACCTGTCGAACAAATCCGCCAGCAATTTCAGAATGGCAAGATCCGCCTCGATGACCCGGTCGATCCCCGGACGCCTCACCTTCACGGCGACGGCCCTGCCATCCTGAAGCTCGGCGAAATGCACCTGGGCAATCGAGGCCGCCGCCACGGGGTCGCGCCTGAAATGGCGGAAGATCCCATTGTCCCCTGTCAGGGGCTTCTTGAAGCTGCCTTCGACAACAT
Organism: Mariprofundaceae bacterium; assembly: GCA_015488115.1. Lineage (GTDB taxonomy): Bacteria > Pseudomonadota > Zetaproteobacteria > Mariprofundales > Mariprofundaceae > J005. The sequence goes on along the minus strand of WFOK01000033.1, from coordinate 20,783 downwards.
CCCTGATACGCTCAAACGGCTCGGGCGGCACATCGTCCTGAAGCCGCTTGAGCTCGAGCGCCACCTCAAGCGGCAAAAGATCGACGCGCGTGGACAACATTTGCCCGAACTTGATGAATGTGGGACCAAGCCTTTCGAGCGCCTGACGAATCTGCACGCCCAGCTCACGCGGCAAGGGCTCCTTGCGAAACAACTGAAGCAGCCAGACATAGGGATAAAACAGACGCATGCGCACGGCAATGGCGGCCAGGCCATGGGTCGCGAGAATGTGCGTGATCTGCAGGATGCGAAAGTTGCGGCGCAGGCTGCCGTGAAAAAGTATCACTGCGATCCTTCGTCATGCTGGGACTGAAGCCGATGCTCCAGACGCGTGACGCGCCCCTTGAGCCTGCTGAGGCGATGCGAAGCCTGCTCGACACCAGCCTGCCAGGCCTGCAACCGCGCCTGATCGGGCAGGCCAATGCCCTTGAGGCAGCCTTCGGCCAGCTCCCTGGACTGGCGCTCCGCCTTCTGTTCCAAGGCCATCAACGCCCTGGCCGCCCTGGCCACGCGCCCGCCGAACAGATCTCCAAAAGCGGCCCTCAATTCCCGCTCCCAGTCCAGGTCCGCCTCGGCGAGCAGCTTCTTGAAGCGCAGCATGGCCTCCGAGTCACCCGAGACCCGCAACAACCGGGCGAACACGAGCTCGTCCGGATCCTCATGGGCAAAACACATGCGGGCGAAGCCTTCCAGCGAACCGTCAATCTTCACATCCGGCCTTTGCTCGCACCGCGGGTGAACCCAAGGCCTGCCACGCGAAAACCCAAGAAACATCACCGCCCCCGTATCCCGTACATGGATGCGGAACACCTTTCCCTCAAGCTCCTCCAACAGGGGCTTGAGCCCTTCATCCCTCGAGAACACAAGGCCGAGCACCGTGGACAACACCACGCATTGAGCCGGCACAGGAACCAAGCGCAAGGGAAGAAACATGATGCTCATGGACTCACACCTTGTATCCACGGTGGATGGCCACGATGCCCCCACTCATGTTCTCATACTTGACCAGCTCAAAGCCAACGCCTCGAATCATCTTGGCAAACCTCCCCTGATCCGGGAAGCGCCGGATCGATTCGACCAGATACTGATACGACTCTCTGTCTCCGGTCACAAACTCCCCCAGGGCAGGAATGAGATTGAAGGAGTATGCATCATAGGCAATGTCCAGTAGGGGCAGCACGGGACGGGAAAATTCAAGACAGACAAACTGCCCTCCTGGCTTGAGCACGCGCAAAAACTCCGCCAGGCCGGCCTCGACATCGACAAAATTGCGGATGCCGAAGGCAATGGTCAGGGCATCAAAGGTATTGTCGGCAAAGGGAAGCCTTGTCCCGTCGGCCTGGACGCAATCGGCCCTGCCGGGCAGGAAGCCCGCATCGATCATGCGCCGGGCCCCTTCACGAAGCATGGGACCGTTCAAGTCCGTCAGCACGACCCGGCCGGCCGCGCCCATCTTCCCGAGCAGCCCCGTGGCGATATCCCCCGATCCGGCCGCTACATCAAGCGCCAGGGAACCGGCCCGCACCCTGGTCCGAGCGATCATCTGGCGCTTCCACAACCGATGAAGACCTGCGCTCATGAGATCGTTCATGAGATCATATTTCTCGGCCACGGATGAAAAGACGCCCATGACGCGGCGGATCTTTTCACCCGTGCTGACGCGCTCGAAACCGAAATGGGTCGTTTGCCGCTCGTTGCTCATAGGCTGCGCATCGTATCAGCCTTGCCCGTCCAGGCCAAACGCCTTTGTTCCCATCCCCTACGCTCCTTGCCGGCTTGCGATTCACATCGGAGCCGTCCAATGCGGGCACATCCGGATCAGGGGCGATATCACCGCTCCGCAAGCGGACGGCCAAGGCGCGGAACCAGGCACATCGCGGACGCAAGACTGTTGCGCCCAAGGGAGAAAGCTGTGGAAAATCAGTGGATGGAATGTGCACTAAAACACAATCCCTTGTGCACCAAACAGGCTTGACACCCTAAATATTGGGGCATATCGTTGGTCGCCGTGGCTCCATGGCTCACGGCCGGAGTCCGTCGACAAATTGGACGGGGGGAGGAACAGAAGGCACAATGAGCACAAACGTCATCAGGGTAGAAAACATGGCCAGGATCCAGCCGGACGAAATTCCATTCCAGGAAGCAAGCCTCGACATCTGGGACAAGAAATACCGTCTCAAGGACAAGTTCGGCCGCCCCGTGGATCAGACGATCGAGGACACCTACAAGCGCGTAGCCCGGGCCCTGGCCAATGTCGAGAGCGAGGACAAGCGCGATGACTGGTACAATCAGTTCCTCTGGGCCTTGGCCCACGGCGCCATTCCGGCCGGTCGCATCATGTCCAATGCGGGCGCCGAGGAACACAAGCCCGCCACGTCCACGATCAACTGCACGGTCTCCGGAACCATCCCGGACTCGATGGACGGCATCCTGCGCATGGTGCATGAGGCCGGACTCACGCTGAAGGCCGGCTGCGGCATTGGTTATGAGTTCTCCACGCTTCGCCCCAAGGGAGCCTATGTTTCGGGAGCCGGGGCCTATACCTCCGGGCCGCTTTCCTTCATGGACATCTACGACAAGATGTGCTTCACGGTTTCCTCGGCCGGCGGACGCCGTGGCGCACAGATGGGAACCTTTGACATCAGCCACCCCGATGTCATCGACTTCATCCGAGCCAAGCGGGAGGATGGAAGGCTTCGCCAGTTCAACCTTTCCGTGCTGATCACGAAGGACTTCATGGAAGCGGTCAAGAACGATGCCGACTGGGACCTCGTGTTTCCCGCCAGCCAGGCGGAAATCGACGACCCCGAGACCCGCATCGTGTTCCGCCGCATGGCCAATCCACCGGAAGGCTGCATTCGCGACGACAGGGGGCGGGTGGCCTGCAAGGTGTACCGCACGCTGAAAGCCAGGCGCTTGTGGGACATCATCATGGCCTCGACCTACGATTACGCCGAGCCAGGCTTCATCCTGATCGATCGTGTCAACGAGATGAACAACAACTGGTGGTGCGAGGATATCCGCGCGACCAATCCTTGTGGCGAACAACCACTCCCCCCCTACGGCGCCTGCCTGCTCGGCAGTGTCAACCTGACGAAGTTCGTGCGCGACCCGTTCACGGACAAGGCCCGCTTCGACTGGGAAACCTTCCGCAAGGTCGTGGCCATCTTCACGCGCATGCTCGACAATGTCGTCGAGATCAACGGCCTGCCATTGGAGAAGCAACGACAGGAAATCATGCGCAAGCGCCGTCATGGCATGGGCTTCCTGGGCCTTGGCAGCGCCCTGACCATGCTCGGCATACGCTACGGCTCGGAAGCGTCCCTGGCATTCACGGAAAGGGTCTCCTATGAGATGGCACGCACCGGCTATCAGGTTGGCATCGAGCTGGCCAGGGAAAAGGGAGAAGCCCCCGCGCTGGCCGAGGAATACGAAATCACGCAGGAAATGATGGCCAAGCGCCCCGAGATGGCGGATGACGGCATCAAGGTCGGCGACAGGGTCAAGGGCCGCATTCTCTGGGTGCGCTATTCCCGCTATCTGCAGCAATTCGCTGAAACCGGGCGCGAGGAAGACCGCAAGCTGCTCGAAGACCTGCTCAAGTACGGCTGCCGCTTCACGCATCACACGTCGATCGCGCCCACCGGCACGATCAGCCTGAGCCTGGCGAACAATGCATCCAACGGCATCGAGCCGTCCTTTGCGCACCATTATTCGCGCAATGTGATCCGCGAAGGCCGCAAGACAAAGGAGAAGGTTGACGTCTACTCCTTCGAACTGCTGGCCTACCGCACGCTGGTCAACCCGGATGCCATGCCCCATGCGGAGGACGAGCAAAACCGGCTGCCCGACTCTTTCATCAGCGCCGACGATGTGACGCCGAAGCAGCATGTCGACATCCAGGCCGCGGCGCAGAAATGGATCGACTCCTCGATCTCGAAGACCGCCAACGTGCCAACGGACTTCCCGTATGAGGATTTCAAGGACATCTACCTCTATGCCTACGAGAAAGGGCTGAAGGGCTGCACGACATTCCGTTTCAACCCCGAGGCGTTCCAGGGCGTGCTGGTCAAGGAGGAGGATCTGGCCAACACGACGTATCGCTTCAAGCTTGAAGATGGAACGGAAATCGAACTCAAGGGCAATGAGGAAGTCGAATATGACGGTGAGATTCACACGGCAGCCAACCTGTTCGATGCGCTGAAAGAAGGCTATTACGGGAAGTTCTGATGCGCGTTCACTGGGCAGACTTCCGCATCCCGCCGATCAACCTCTGGGTCATGCCTTCCTGGCATGACCCTGTGGGGCGGCAACGCCCCGGACAAAGAGGCGGAACCTTTCATCACGCAAGCACCATCCAGCAGAAGATCAGGGATCTTCTGGCCGCCAGAGGAGGATACCATGGCCACCAAAATTGAAAAAAAGATCGTCGGCTATGAGGTCGTCAAGAACGAGGAACAAAAGCCCCAGGAGGAGAAGGTCACCGCGATCGCCCCTCTGCTGGAACGGGACGACATCCTTGAAGGCATGACCTACAAGATCAAGACGCCCATCTCCGATCACGCGATGTACATCACGATCAATGATGTGGTCATCAACAAGGGGCAGCCCGATGAGCACCGGCGCCCGTTCGAGATCTTCATCAACTCGAAGAACATGGAACACTTCATGTGGATCGTGGCCCTCACGCGCGTGATCTCGGCCATCTTCCGCAAGGGCGGGGACATCAACTTCCTCGTCGAGGAGCTGAAAGCCGTCTTCGACCCCAGGGGCGGCTACTACAAGAAGGGCGGCAAGTACATGCCCTCCATCGTGGCCGAAATTGGTGAGGTCATTCAGCAGCATCTGATTTCGATCGGCATGATGGAGGGACAGCTTTCCACGCCGGAGCTCGAGGCCAAGCGCCGCGAGGCCAGGAAAAGGCTGGGCGAGGAAGCCGCGGCCAAGGGCGCGCAATGCGGCAAGTGCGGTGCCATGGCCGTGGTGCGCCTGGACAACTGCAACACCTGCCTGGAGTGCGGCGATTCCAAGTGCGGCTGAGGACCGGATTCACCGGCAATAGATTGCCGGCCTGAACATGCGTCGCGTTCCCACGCAACGAGGTTAGCTTGCATCCCCAGCATCGCGTGTGGGATCAGTATAACAGCATCCGCAGCTCCTGATAGTCCTGTAACTCCAGCAACGCAGGCCTTGTCACTACGGGCGACATCCTGTCATGAGCGACCTTCGAGCGCGCCGACCAGCGCATAGAGAAAATTCAGACTGGGTTTGATTCGCCCTTCATTGCAAAGGCGAACGAACACCTCTATCGGGCCAATGGCTTTAAGCTCGGCCACGGTATGGATGCCGGCACCGTTCAGGCATTGCTCTGATTTCGGCCCCAATCCTTTGAGCTTGCTCAACTCGCCCATGCGCAGATCCTCCCGAGAGGATATTGCATCTGCAAATATCAGAGCCCGTTCAGCCGCGCCGGGTAAACACCCAGCTTCCGTCCACGAGCCGAACCTCGAGGTCGTCCTTCGGGTAGCAAGCCTGATCGTCCGCCGTGTGATCGCCGATTTCCAGGTAGGTGGCATCCTGCCGGGAGCGGTTGATGAGCTGATGGGCGATGCCGCTTCCCGCCGGCAGGCCGATGCAGTCGCCCGGGCGCATCAGGTGTTCCTCCTCGCCCAGCAAGAGGGTTAGCTCACCGTCAAGCACATAGACAAACTCGTCCTGCCGCAAGTGGTGATGCGCCAGCGCCGAGACCGCGCCCGGCTCCAGCGTGGTCAGGTTGACGCCGAAGTTCTGCAAGGCGAAATATTCTCCCAGCTTGCGCTTGCAACGCCCTGCGACCCGGCGGGCGAACGGCTCCGGATAGTTCGTTGCGCCTTTTCTGGCCGGCACATCCAGTGCCGCAACGGGTGGCTTCTGCATCCTATTCGCCTCCCCCGCATTCATGCGCAATCAGTGCATGAAATGCGTCGTTCAATACCTCAAACATCGCGCCCGGGCATTGGGGCAGTCTGCGGCCGTCAATGCTGGCCACGGGGATCAGCTCCGCGCCCGTACCGGTCAGAAAGCAGGCATCCGCCGTATGCAGATCATAAATGCCAAGCGAGCGTATGCTCACTGCGATGCCCGCATCGCGGGCCAGTTCGATGATGGCGGCGCGGGTAATGCCGGCCAGCGCGCCATCGCTGACAGGCGGGGTCAGCAACTCATCGCCCTTGACCAGAAACACATTGTCCGCCGTGCCTTCGGCCAGATGGCCCTGCGCATTGAGCAACAGGGCCTCATCGGCGCCGGCATGGTTGGCCTCGATGCGCGCCTGGATATGGTTCAGATAGTTCAGGCTCTTGATGCGCGGATCAAGGCTGTCCGCCGACGGCTTGCGCGTTGCGGCAACAATCACCCGGGCGCCGCGCCGCCGGATGGCTTCACTGATCATCGCAAGGCGATCGGCAATGATAAGCACCGTGGGCTTCGTGCAATGCTTCGGGTTGATGCCCAGGCAGCCGACACCGCGCGTGACGATCAGCCGGATATAACCTGCGGGCGCGGCAAACGCCGCGATCACCTCGTTCACGGCACCGGCCAGTTCGCAGCGGCGATACGGGATCTCCAGCGCGATGGCGCGTGCCGAATCCTCGAGACGTTGCAGGTGCGCATCGAGGAGAAAGGGCTTGCCGTGATAGAAGCGAATCCCCTCAAACACACCGTCGCCGTAGAGCAGTCCGTGATCGAATACGGAAATGGTCGCTTCCTTTGCCGACATGATGTCACCGTTTTTCCAGCAGATGGCTTGCATGATTGACTCCCGGCCATAAGGGTAATCTATATTGACCTGTTGAACATTAAAGGATGTGTTGCTAATATGTCAACATGAATGACCTAAATGACGCCGAACTCAACCGCGCGCTGGAAGCGATGTATTTTGGCTTCAGGGCGTTGATCGCCGAGCCGGATGCGCGCCTGAAGGAGCTGGGCATGTCGCGTGTGCATCATCGCATTCTCTATTTCATAGCCCGCGAGCCCGGCTGCAGCGTCGGCAACCTGCTGAAACGCCTGCAGGCTACCAAGCAGTATATCAACCGTCCGCTACGGCAACTGATCGAGCATGGTTATGTCTGCGCCGAAGCGGATGCCAGGGATCGGCGGGTCAAGCGCCTGACGCTCTCCGCCAGGGGCGCGGCGCTGGAGGAGGAGCTCTCCGGCGGCCAACGGCGACTCTTTGCCCGCGTCTTTGAACAGGCCGGGCCCGATGCCGAGGCGGGTTGGTACAAGGTCATGGCGCTGCTGTCGAAGGTCTCGCGTCGTTGATATTTTTCAGACCAAGTATGAATGAGAAGAAACTTGTTTGAGTCGATCGAGCGACTCAACAACTTGCCACAAAATGCCTGTGGCGAAACAATGCCAAGTGGTAGAATATGGCTATCGGCGAAATTTCACCATACCAGAAGCTGACCATGGTAACCTGATCCTTAAAACTGAGGGGGATGATCGGACCATCCCATTGGCCTCACACGATGCGCAGATGCCTATACAACTGAACACAACCACTTGAGGACCCACTGACCGGGCCAAGCAATTTGATCACATGGACTTCTTCCAGACTGCCGGCAAACATCATTTCAGACGTGTATTCTTCTACGGGACGACTGAAACAGTTGCTGCCGGCTGGCAGCCGGATGATGGACCGACTGAATCGCAACAAGGCCAGAGACTCCTCGCCCAAGGGACAAAGGCTTCGAAAGACATGGATGGATGTCAGAAAGCCCCCAGCTCCAAAACCATAGGGGCAGAGTCATCCATGCCCCGGTTGTGACACAGATCATCGTTTCTCCTCGACCCGGCTCGAGAATCACGGACGAATTCGCATGAAGGAGAAATCGATCATGGACTCGAGCGTCAGGCTGAACATCCATTGTCCGTTCTGTGATGCCCCGAGGCAGCTCGGCATCTTTGAAAGCATCGTGCAATGCGCTTGCGGAGGAATGCTGGCCATCGGCTTTGCCGAGGACAGGGACGTCCTTGAGGAGCAGTTTGCCAAAAGGCTGGAACTCGCCCCCGATCTGGCGCAAGGCCGCATGGATTTCCATGAAATCGGCCTCGGGGGCGGTTACGGTCCCTTCATCGTCTATGCAGGAAGGCTGCGTGCCGCAAGGCAGGACGCCTATCAGGCCTCTCCCTGACGAACCAGCAGCCTCATCCAACAGGCTCATAACAGAAGACGATTGGCGCATGGACAGCGCTTCCGATATCTGCAGCATCGGAGCCTTGCCGCTGCAAGGAGGTACCAATGCATCACATCTCGGCCAGCTCGCCCAAGGCCAGGGAGGCCCTTGATCTCGTTTCCTCCCTGCAACAGCGCTTTGCGCAGCTTCTGGAAGACATCGCGACCGATCTGGGCATGAATCAGCGCTTCAGCCCGGTCCGGTGGAAAAGGGACGAGGGCAGGCACGGCGGAGGCATGAGACTGGAAACGGCCGATGGCCCGATGATCGGACGGGGCTCCATCAATGTCTCACAGGTGCACTATGACGACGATCCATCCCGCAGGCTGGGATCGGCCACGGCCATCTCGACAATCATCCATCCCGTCCATCCGCTGGCACCCTCCATACACATCCACATAAGCTGGACGGAAATGAAACACCAACACGGCTACTGGCGCATCATGGCCGATCTGAACCCTTCCATTCCGCAGGCCAGCGATGCGGCGAACTTTGAACAGGCCCTGCGTCAAGCCGCACCGGCGCACTTCCATCACGCGCGGCAACAGGGCGACCGGTATTTCTTCATTCCCGCCCTGGGGCGCCATCGGGGCGTCGTTCACTTCTACCTCGAACAATTCAACAGCGGAGACTTCGACGCCGATCTTGAACTCGCCGAAAGCGTCGGCAAGGCCGCCGTGGACACCTATGGCACCATCCTCCGACAGCGGCTGGAGCGTGCCGAACCACCCAGCAGAGACCAATTGCGGGCCCAGCTGGACTATCACACGCTTTATTTCTTCCAGGTACTCACGCTCGACCGTGGAACCACGTCGGGCCTGCTTGTTCATGATCAGAATGACTTGGGCATCATGGGCTCGCTGCCTGCGCGGATTGACAAGGCCCTGCTCCAGTCGTGGGTTCCGCGCATGTGCTCGCCGCAGGACGAATTGCTTCAGGATTTGATCCGTGCCCTGCCCGATGAATCACCATGCACGGTGGATGCTATCTGCAAGAAGCGGCTGGCCAACACCGTTCGCCGGCACTACCAGCGACATCCCGAAGCCCTCGCCATGCAGGCGGCCGCAGACAACACCCCACCCACCGTCATCAATCACATGCCTGATGCCTGAAAGGACGCCACTCGTTACCGGCCGTCCGATTGTTCCAGAACCTCCAGGAAGGAGGGAACACCCTGCTGCGAGGAAGCACGCAGCCCCAGTTGACGCTCAAGCCTTGCCACGCGCTCTTCCCTGGCCTCACGAACCACGGCCGCACAATAGGCGATCAGCCCCATCGCCATGTATGCCAGGGCGATATACAAAAGCTGGGCCGTCGTATGAACAATGGCCTCCTGGACGAAAAGACCGATCACGGCAAGCGCGAGCAGATAGGCCAGCGACCAGACCCCTCCGGCAACCGAGCCCGTCACAAGACACGCGATATAGGGAAAGCCAAGACTCCAGATAAAGCCGATACCTCCAAAGCCGCCGAGGAAGTAGAGCAAGCCGAACAACACGGCTGCATGGACCAGAAACAGATGACCATATTCCGGACGACTGCCCCTGCGCCAGGTCAGCCATGCCAGCGCGGCCAAGCTCAGCATCATCAAGAGCTCAATGCCCCCAAGCATGTTCTGACCAAGGCTGAAGTTGATCTCGCTGAACGTGGCCACAAAAGGAATACCCACGATCAGGCAGATGCGGAGCGCATCCAGTTGCAGCAACATGTCCCCAAAGGATAGCTCTTCATCACCCATGACCGGCCTCCATGCCTCGGAGCATAGCAGACACCGAACCGCTTTGCAGGATCAACGCTTCATCAGCAAGGTCAGGCCATCGGCAACGGGCAGCATCGCAAGATCGACGCGATCATCATCATGCACGAAACGATTGAAGCTTCGAATGGCCTCCGTTGAGGCATCGTGCCGCTTTGGATCGGCGACGGCGCCGCCCCAAAGCGTGTTGTCCACGGCGATCACACCGCCCTTCCTCAGCAGTTGGAGGCTGGCCTCGTAATACTCGGCATAGCGCTCCTTGTCGGCGTCGATGAACACGAAATCGTAGCTTTCCCTCTCCCCCGAACGCATCAGCATCTCCAGCGTCTCCATGGCCGGCCTCAGATGCAACTCGATGCGTCCGGCCACGCCGGCATGCTCCCAGAACCTGCGGGCAATGAAGGCCCATCGCTGCTCCACCTCGCAGGTGACAAGCCAGCCATCCTCCGGCAGGGCCAGGGCCATCCACAGGCTCGCATAGCCGGTGTATGTCCCTATTTCGATGACCCGACTTGCATGCATCAGCCTCAGCATCCATGCCATGAACTGGCCTTGCTCCGGCGCCGAGCGCATCTCGGCGCCTTCCTCGCGTTCGGTGGCCTCGCGCAGGCGGGCCAGCACATCCGGCTCGCGCACCCCGACGCCCTGAAGGTAGCGGTACAGTCCGTCATCCAGACTGAGGCTCCTGTTAGCCACAATCACGCTCCAGTTCCGCAAGTCTGCACGCGGCCAGCTCCAACTGCCCTTCATGGAACACGGAGATACCATGACGGGCCAGCAGACGGGTCGTGACTCCCTGGCCGGGCTTTTTCCTTCCGCTGAAGGTCCCATCATGCACGCAAGCCACGCCACAGGACGGGCTTCCCTCCTTGAGAATGGCAATCTTGATCCGGTGTTTCCAGCAACAGGCCAGCGCCCGTTCTGCGCCCTGCACAAAGGCAGCCGTGACATCGCCGCCGTCCTCGCGCATCACCCTTGCCGCCCCGCGGAGCACATCTTCAGCGCTGTGCCCGGGCTCGATCTCGGCCGGCGGCCTCGGCGTCGAAAGCCCGCCCTCGCTTTCCGGACAGAAGGGGACGATGCGCCCCTCTTCCTGCCAAAGGCGAAGCAGTCCGTCCTGGGCGCAGGACCGCCCATCATACCGCACCTTTTCGCCAAGGAGGCAGGAACTGACAAGAATTTTCTGCATGACGCTAGATTAATAGACAAAACCGCCGGCCGCCAGTTGTCATGCCGCTTGCACTCATGAAGGTGGCATGGAATCATCAAGCATGATGAGACTGGACAAACGGAACATGCACCCGCTCCGACAGCGGCTCAATAGTGAAATCCACTGGCTTCCCTATGAACCTGTCGATCTTCCCGCCGTAGCCGCCTTCATACTGGTCACCGATGTACAAGAGGAACAGGAGCATCGATGGATCCAGCATCTTGCCTCGCTGGAAAAACATGTGACCATGCACACGACGGATGGGGTAGAGTGGCTGCGGGGGGAGCGCTGGCGGGCATCCATCCAGCGCCATGTGGAAACGTCACGTTATCTTTTTCTGGCCGAAAACAAGGAAGGGGATGGCTACCCATGCGACGATCCGTTCGCAGGAAGCATCTGGAACCGCCTTCCCGCCGAGGCCATGGACACCATTCCGGGTCAGGTTCTCACGGCGGCAAAATTCGTCCTGCATCCGTCGGCTGAAACAGAGGCTTCGTCCTGGGTGAGCTTCGCCCGCAACATCTTTGGCCGGCAACTTGTCGGATCCTACGTCGGCCGCTCCGAGTCGGCGCTGTTCTCGGACTTCATGCCCGATGATGACGGATTCATCCGCTTCCTGATCTTTTCCCGCGCCCGAACGCCCGAACAACATGGTCGCCTGCTCGGAAGGCTGCTCGACATCGAGGCCTACCGCATGCTCGCACTGCTCGGCCTGCCGGCGGCCAACCGATTGCTTGCCGAGCTGCCGCAGCTGGAAATCGAGTTCCAGCGGCTGTCGAATGAAATCAGCGCCCAGAAAACCGCCGATGAACAGGCGCTGCAGGATCTGCTTGCCCTGGGCCTCAAGGTCGAAAGACACCTTTCCGAGAACGCCCGTCGGTTCACGGCCTCCAAGGCCTATTTCGAACTGCTCGAGCGACGTCTGGAAGCCCTGGAGACCAAACCCTTCGAAGCCATCCCTCCGGTCAAGCCCTTCCTGACGCGCAGACTGGAAAGCGCCAGGGACACGATCCATGACGTTGGACACTGGCTGGAACAATTGTCCGGACGCATCGGGGCTCTGGGAGAACTGCTGCGCACCAGGGTCTCCGTCCGGCAGGAAGAACAGAATCAACAGTTGCTTTCAGCCCTGAACCGCCGCTTCTCCCTCCAGCTTCGCCTGCAGCAGGCCGCCGAATTGCTGTCCGTTGCCATTTTTACCTATTACTCGACGCATCTTCTCGCCGATCTGATCGCCTTTCTGGGCGGGCTTGCTCACATGGAAATCAACGAGCTGACCGTGCGCGGCATCAGCGCACCCCTGCTGGCGGCGGGGGCCATCTGGTGGTTGCTGCGCCGGCGTCGTTCTCATCCACCAGCATCCGACTGAGCAAGCAGTCTGTCGACCTCCGTCCGGCGCGGAAGGGCGTGGCGCGCCCCCAAGCCAGTGCAGGCCAGCGCCCCGGCCGCGGAAGCAAAGCGGAGCGCATCCATCCACCCCTTTCCCTCGGCCACGGCCAAGGCGAAGGCGCCATGAAACGCATCGCCAGCCCCGGTTGAATCCACGGCATCCACGGCAAAGGCGGGTATCCAGCGAAAGCGTCCCTGGCCATAACAGACAAGCCCCCGCGAGCCCAGGGTGATGGCCACATGATCCCTCTGGCAGGCAAGGGCCTGCAATGCCAGACCTGCATCACGACATCCCGTGTATTGCCGCGCGAACTTCTCGGAGCCCAGCAGGTAATCGACCTCCATGGCAAGCGCCTGGGTCCCGTCATGAAGGCTGCCTGCATCGAGAACAGTCGGAATGCCCTGCCCTCTCGCCCAGGCACACAACCGCCTGGAGACATGCGGCTCATGGCCGTCGAACAGCATGACCCTTGCATGAAGGCTGTCCGGCTGGATCGCATGGCCCGGCAGGGCCGGCGTGTCCTTGCTGTAATTGATGACACAGCGCGAACCATCTGGCTTGGCCAGCACCTGTGAAACGGGCGTCGGCGCCCTGCCTCGCACGAGGGCATCCAGCATCACGCCTTCGCGCTCGAACTCCGCGGCATGTGCACACCCGAAAACATCTTGCCCCAGATAACCCGCAAAGCCCGCCCTGCCGCCCAGGCGAGCCACCTGAACGGCGGCATTGGCCGCCGGGCCGCCACCGGACAAGCGCATGGCCGTGGCCCGCGTTTTTTCATCGGCCGACGGGTGATGCGGCACCGACATCGTCACGTCAAACGAAGCATGCCCGACGCACAGTACATCCATGATCCATCTCCTGATGCAAGCCTGGCAACGAGACCACAGATAGACGCGCCCCAACTGCATCATCCATCTGTTTTCATCCTGACATGCATGGTTTTCATGCCCGCATCAGCCTCGGTACCGGAACATTACAGCCGAAGGAAAAACAAGAAAAGAAGCCGGCTCATGTCTTCTCCCGGGCGCCTTGGAGCCACTTTTCGAGGCGAAAAGGAAGCCATCCTTTCAGCGAGGTTTAAGCCAGGAGCACTACACTTCCGCAACATGGCCCTTCAGCACAAACGCCAAGTGATCCGGGTATGGGATCCGCTGCTGCGCATCTTTCATTGGCTGACCGTGATAGCCGTTCTGCTGGCCTATTGGTCCGACGGCACAGACCTGCGCGTGCACGGACTGGCGGGAAGCCTGCTCGGAGGCTTGCTGCTTTTCCGTCTGTTTTGGGGGGCTGTCGGCCCGGAACATGCGCGATTCGGCAGCTTCTTCCCTCGATACTCGGCCTTGAAGGCACATTTCCTATCCCTGTTGAAGGGAAGTCCTCACCGCCATCTCGGACACACGCCACTGGGAAGTGTAATGATTTTCCTGCTGCTGTGCGCGCTCATGTTCATGTATGCCACAGGCAGCCTTTTGCTTGCGCTGCAACTGGATGCCGGGCCATGGGCTGGATGGGTCGATCATATGAGCTTTGAGCAGGAAATCTGGGTGATGGATCTGCACGAGCGCCTGGCCGATGCGTTGATGGCCTTGGTCATCGTGCATATTGCCGGTGTTCTCGTGGAAAGCTGGTTGCAAAAAGTGAATCTCGTGAGCGCAATGTTCACCGGCTGCAAAACCATGCGGGACATGGAGGATAAACCATGAGGAAAGCATACACCTGCGTGTGCCTGGCGATGATATTGTTACCAGCAACTGCATCGGCCGGAGCTGTGGAGAGCCTGCTACAGCAATACCAGCGCCAGGGAGCAGGAGATTTCAACCCCATACGAGGCAAAAAGCTATGGGAAGCCAGGCACATGCAGTCAAAGCTCGGAAAGCCGGTGTCTTGCGCTTCCTGCCATACAACGGATTTGACCAGACCAGGACAGCACTTGCGCACAGGCAAGCACATTGAACCGATGTCTCCTGCGGTGAATCCATCTCGCCTGATGGATGCGAAAAAGGTTGAGAAATGGTTCCGACGCAATTGCCGCTGGACCTGGGGAAGGGTGTGCACACCACAGGAGAAAGGGGATTTGCTCATGTTTATCCGTCAATCAAACCCTGGAGGCAAGAAGAAATGACCAAACGAGAATATCTGGGTGCAGTCGTGCTGCTTTCAGCCTTGTCGGTTTCGGTTGCAAGCCTCGGCTGGAGTGACGAAGATGAGCCTTGGGAACATGATCATGGCTTCTGGCATCGAAGTGCGGGGGTTGAACCGGCCAGCGACCCCACATACCGGAATGAATGTTCGGCTTGCCATTTCGCCTACCCCGCCGGCCTGTTGCCGGAGCGATCTTGGGTGCAGCTGATGCGCCGGCTCGATGATCATTTTGGAGAAAACGCCGAACTGGATGAGGACACGCGCAAAAAAATCGAGAACTATCTGCGTGGCCATGCAGCCGAACATGTGCCCAACCGTTTCAGCCGCAGCATGCTTCGTTCATTGTCGGAAGGAGAAACGCCGTTGAGAATCACCGAAACGCCATTTTTCCGTTACAAGCATCGCGAGATCCCTCCGCGCATGGTGCAAAAAAACCCCAAGGTTCGCTCCTTTGCCAATTGCGCGAGTTGCCATACCATGGCTGACAGGGGCATCTATGATGAGGACACCGTGCGCATTCCCGGCTTCGGGCAATGGGACGACTAGGACGACACTCGGCTTGTCTGCTTGTCTGCCTGGTATCTCAGGCCTGGTCGCTGCATGCACAAGCACATGATGCCGAGCGGGCCAGGGAGCTCCGGAGTGAGGGAAAAATCTTGTCCCTGTCTGAAATTGTAAAGCGACTTGGCATTGAAAAGCGGGCCCTGCTGGATGTCGAACTGGAAGAGGAAGGTAAGCGACTGGTTTACGAAATCGAGTTCATCGGTCGAGACCACCGAATCCATCACCTGGAAATTGATGCCAGAACGGCACGCCCCATGGGCAAGGAGCGGCATTGATGCGCCTTCTCTTGGTGGAAGACGACCCTGAGCTGCGACAATCGTTGGGTAAGGGGCTGCGCGAGCGTGGTTATGCCGTGGATGAGGCCTCAAGCGGAGATGAGGCATGGTTCATGGGCGAAACGGAACCCTATGACCTGATCGTGCTCGATCTCGGCTTGCCTGAAGTTCCGGGCCTGAAGGTGCTTCAGCATTGGCGCAGGGCCGGCATCATCACCCCCGTATTGATTCTGACCGCACGGGGGGCCTGGCATGAGAAGGTCGAGGGCTTTCGCGCCGGAGCCGATGATTACCTGACCAAACCGTTCCATTTCGAAGAACTCGTCGTGCGCCTTCAGGCATTGGGCCGACGAATGAGAGGCTTTGGCTCGCCTGTGCTTGAAATCGGAGCACTGAAGCTGGACGAAGGGAGCCAGAAAGCGTCTTGGAGCGGAAAAGAGATCGATTTGACCGGCACGGAGTTTCGACTGCTTCGATATCTGATGCTGCACCCGGACAAGGTTTTTTCCGCCTCGCATCTGGTTGAACATGTCTATGACTTCAATGAAGAAAAAGAAAGCAATGTCATTGAGGTGTACATCAGCCGACTGCGAAGGAAGCTGGGGCATGATGTCATCGGAACCCGCAGGGGCCAGGGCTATTTCCTGCGCTCTGAGGTCTTGCGGTCACATCGATGAATTCATTGATCATGCGCCTGATGCTGAGCCTGGCGGCCAGCCTGGCGGTCTTTTTCGCGGCTCAAACCCTGATGATTGGCCGCGAGGTGGCAACATTGAGCGAACAGAATGTTCTCTCCCGCCTGGAACATGACCAGCAGGAGATTCTTGCTGCATTTCACTGGCCTGACCCCGCATCGACGCCGACGCTGGATGAGGACCGAATTCCCGTGATTTACCGGCGCCCCTTTTCGGGGCATTACTTTGAAATCCATGCAGGAACCCATGTCTTGCGTTCCCGCTCTCTCTGGGATGAGCAGCTTCCCGCATTGGCGCACAAGACCCACTGGGAAGTTCCCGGACCGTCCGGCCAGCGGCTGTTGTTGCTGAGAAGAAGCTTCGACTGGCACGGAAGCCCCATCGAATTGCGCGTGGCCGAAGATATTTCCGTACTGAAGAAGAATACCGCAGCATTTCAACGCCACCTTCTCGTATATGCTCTGATTGCGGTCCTGCTATTGCTCGTGCTGCAGGCATGGGTTGTCCGATACGGGCTGCAGCCATTACTGCTGATACGCAACCAGTTAAGGCAACTGGAGCAAGGCGAAATCGACCGGGTGACGACGAATGTTCCTCGGGAGATTCTGCCGCTTGTCGAGGAAATCAACCGACTTGTGGATCTGGTTCGCCAGCGACTGAACCGCTCCCGGCACGCCTTGGGCGATCTTGCGCATGCATTGAAAACCCCGCTTGCCGCGCTTGGACAAATCCTTGACCGCCAGCCCCCCGGCACGGATATGGACCAAGCCAGAATGCGCTTACAGGAAATCGAACGAAGGATTGAGCACGAGCTGGCGCGTGCACGCACGGCAGGACGTGCACCGGGCGGGAAATGGGCCAATGTTTACCGGGACCTGTGTGACATAACGCGTTTGATCGAGCTTGCACACCCCAAAATATCCGTTCATCTGGCCATGGATGATACGCTTGAAATAGCGGCGGACCGGGAAGACATGCTCGAAATCTTTGGCAACCTGCTGGACAATGCAGCAAAATGGGCACGGACCATGGTGCGTTGCAGCATGCGGCGGAATGGTTCCCTTCTGCTGATCGAGGTGGAAGATGATGGCCCAGGCATGACGGAAGACATGGCTGCAAGGGTCCTCCAGCGCGGGGCCAGGGCTGATGAAAGCAAACCCGGGCACGGACTTGGCCTTGCCATCGTCAATGAGATTGTCGATGCCTACGAGGGCAGGCTGCACTTTGGTCGCTCTGCGTCCCTCGGGGGCCTCAAGGTTTGCATCGAACTTCCTCAGCCCTGAGCAGCCGGACGTCCCCGACGCTCGACAATCAAGGATGTGCCAGGCTGACGTTTCGCCTGATGCTTCAGCTCTGCCAGAACCTCCGATACCTCCAGATGGGAGCCAAAGCTGCCCGGCGGGCAAGGCAAAGCGGCGACCGAGATGGATGCCAACGGGAAACGCTGCCGTTGCCCATTTCGGTTCTCGGCTTCAATAAAGCCCCGCTCGCGGTCTGTAGGGTCATAAAGTGCTGGAAAACGCTGGTCCAACAGCATCAGACAATGCTCCAAACGCTGGAGCCACTGGTCGTCTGTTGCAATAAACACAAAGTCGTCACCGCCAATATGGCCGATGAAATCGTCTTGGCGAGCGCATTCGCAAAGCGTCCTTGCAACCAGCTGGATCATTTGGTCGCCTCTTTCATAGCAATACGTGTCGTTGAAGGCCTTGAAGTGATCGATGTCGAGATGACAGACAACAAAAAAGCGACGCATCTTGAGCAGCATCTGCATTCTCTTCTGAATGCACAAGTTTCCCGGCAATCCGGTCAACGGGTTGCTCTGACGGGCATGAAGGATCTGAATCTCGGTGATTTTTTTCAGCAGGTTGCGAACAGAAACCATGCCCATGTATCCATCGCGATTGCAAACAATGAACGGAGTATAAAGCATATCTGCCTCGCGCTGGGTCACCCATTGACTGACCTTGGTAAGCGGATCATGCACTGAAACCACGAGTGGATTGCGCTCCATTTTTTCTGCCGCGCTGCGTTTGCGATTAAGCTGATGACCATATTGAGAGGCGAACTCTTCCAGAATGCGGTCACGGGTCAGCAAGCCAAGAACCTCCTGCTTCCTGACCACAGGAATCGCACGCAGCCTCGGCTCACTCCTGAATCGCTCGAGAACCTCCAACAAGGAGGTTTCGGGAGAACACGGCGGGACGGGATGAAGGCGCAAGGCCGCAACGGTCTCCTCCTCTCCATTTGACGACGACAGGGGCACTTGTCGATGGATTGAGTCCGCCTCATCTGGTTCAGGCAATTGCCGTAGAGAACATGGCGTGGATGTCGCGGGCTCGGGAGACGGACGGCCAAGAAGGTATCCTTGCGCATACTCGATGCCAAGACGCGACAGAAAGAGCAATTCTTCCTGGGTCTCAATGCCCTCCGCGATGATTTGACAGTCTACACGCTTGGCGAGATCGACGATCAGGCGGATGAAATCCTGTGCCTTGGCATTCCGCTGAAGCTGGGAGATGAAAAACTTGTCCAGCTTGAGAAAATCCGGCTCAAGCTCGGCAAGCAGCCGAAGGTTGGAATAGCCTGCCCCGAGGTCGTCGATCGCAATGATGAACCCTTCGCTACGGTAGTGATGGACGGCTTCACGAAGCTCACGATATTGCTCCGTTCGTGTGTGTTCGGTCAACTCAAGAATGACTCTCCCTTCAGGCAGCCCGAAGTCCTTGAGCATGGTCAATGTGCGTCCCTTGCGGAAGGCCGCATCCATAAGCGCATGTGGATCGATATTGATCGACAGGCATCCTGGCAGACCTAGACGCACAAAGCTTTCAATGGCCTTGTATCGGCAAAGAAAATCGATTTCGGCTAGCTGATTCCAATATCGCGCTGCGGCAAACAGATCATCAGGCCGATGCAGCAGGCTGTCTTGCGGTCCGCGGGCAAGGGCCTCGAAGGCAAATATGCTCCGGTCGCGAAGATTAAAGATGGGCTGGAAATGGGGCGTAATGGCCCCCGTCCGCACAATTTCGACCAGCGCTTCGCGAACAGGCGCCATACCTCCGCCAAGTAGTGTCTCCGAGAGCCCTGCCGGACATTGAACACATTGTTCTGACTTCATGATTCATCCCCAATGACATGAGCCGTTCACGCTTGTTTTGCAGATCTCGCA
This sequence comes from Mariprofundaceae bacterium, assembly GCA_015488115.1. GTDB lineage: Bacteria > Pseudomonadota > Zetaproteobacteria > Mariprofundales > Mariprofundaceae > J005. The sequence continues at coordinate 1,321 of WFOK01000033.1, read as the reverse complement.
TCCCCGCTAAGCACCCGACCAAGGAGCAAGGCAGCACACGTGGAGGCTCCATCCGCAAGTCGAGGAAGGCCATGCTGCGCCTATCAGGAGCGAAAAAATTGACCATGGCTCGGACGCTATCTGTTTCTTGCGTGTCAACGGAGGCCACGTGCAGTTGCATTCGACGACCCAAAGAGCCAGCCAACGCTGGCCGTTATCGGGCATGCGCGAACAACCTACTTTTGGAAGCGCAGCATGCGTTTGATCTGTGTCACCATGATGACAGCAAAAAGGCGGAAGCACCGCTTCCGCCTTTTCCCCGAGGCTCTGCAATCAGGAGGGGAGGAATATCATGAAGACGCCTCGAGAGCCGCTGGATCAGAAAAAGAAGTATTTGAAACTCGCGCTCAGCGAACTGGTTTCCAATCCCTGAAAGTTTGTCCGGATGGCCAGCGGATTGGTCTTGGGCTTGCTCAGCATGTGTGAATACTCGATGCCAAGGCTGTAGGCATCGGCGATGCGATATTGCAGGCCCAAGCCATAGGCGTAGCCGCTTCTGGTCTTCTTTTGGACCGGACTGCCGGCAATGCTGTAGCTGGAACGCAGCGTTGCCGCTCCCAGCAAGGCATAGCCCATCAGACGATCACTGAACTGGTAGTGCGGTTTCAAGTAGGCCGCGACAAAGTAATCGATGCCCATACGCGGCTGCAGGGTGAATTCCTCTCCGGTCTTACCCGTGCGCCCAATGCGAACCTCGGCGCCAAGATATTCGGAAAAGTCATCTCCAATCTGGACATAACCGCCGGCAACAGCTTTTTTCTGAATGCCGTTGCCAAGATTAAAAGCCCCGAAACCAATCCCCACATAAGGGTCCGTGGCATGGGCTGTGGCAACGAACGAGGTGAGCATCATGGCAACACATGCAAGCTTCCAGAAGCCTTTCATCAGTTTCTCCTTTCCAAAACGTCAAAATGAACGCTTCGAAGCATGCATCCCTTGTCTGAAACGGAGCTGAAAGATCAGAAACCAATGCCTCACTTCACAGCCATCTTGTCGGTTCGATCGTCCACAACGAAAAAACCGCCCCGGCATGCCGGGGCGGTTTTCAAGGCAGTGAGATACGAACTCAGTAGCGCGGCTGGCGTGGGCGTGCCTCGTTCACGGTCAGGTTACGACCCATGTGCTCGCGACCATTGAGAGCCTCGATGGCGGCCAGGCCTTCATCCTGGTTGTCCATGTCAACGAACGCAAAGCCACGGCTGCGGCCGGTCTCGCGGTCGGTGATGATCTTGGCCGAAGCCACGTCGCCAAACTGTGCGAACAAATCGATAAGATCTTCCTC
>WFOK01000032.1 GCA_015488115.1 Mariprofundaceae bacterium | reverse complement strand
TTGCTGGAGCTGCCCGAGGGGCGCCAGGAGGAACTGCTCGCCCGCCTGAATCCGAGGGCGATCGAGGAGATCGTCGAACACATGGACTCGGATGATGCGGCCGATCTGCTGCAGGCGGTTGAAAAGCCCGTGGCCGATGTCGTCATCGATCGCCTGCAGCCCGAAGAGCGGCGTGATCTGTCCCAGTTGCTTGCCCATGACGAGGAATCGGCCGGCGGCCTCATGCAGGCCGAGCTGTTCAAGGTGCGCGATGACTGGACGGTCGATACCGTGCTGAAGGTGCTGCGCCGCTGGGGGCGGGAGATTGAGAATCTCAACTACATCTATGTCGTGGATGACGATGACCGGTTGACCGGCGTTCTACCCCTGCACAAGCTGCTGCTCAGCGAGCCGGACCAGCGCATGAGCGAGATCCAGGAGACCGATTTCCCTCGAGTGCTCGCCGGTCAGGACCAGGAGGAAGTGGCCAAGATCTTCGACCGTTACGATGTGCTGGCCCTGCCTGTCGTGGATGAGCGGGGCGTGCTTGTCGGGCGGATCACGGCCGATGACGTCATCGATGTCATCCATGAGGAAGCGACGGAGGACATGTACCGGCTGGCGGCCCTTTCCGACGAGGATGATCTCTCGGAACCGGTGTTCACGACGGCCAGGCGTCGTGGCGTTTGGCTGCTGGTGAATCTGGGGACCGCCATCCTGGCTTCGATCGTGATTGCCCAGTTCGAGCAGACGATAGCGCGCATCGTGGCGCTGGCCGTGCTGATGCCCATCGTGGCGAGCATGGGAGGCATTGCAGGCACGCAGACGCTGACGGTCATCGTGCGCGGCATTGCGCTCGGACGCGTGACGTTGGCCAATGCCCGCAGGGCGCTGGTCAAGGAGGTTCTGGTTGGACTGGTTTCCGGCGTGCTGTTTGCCTGCATCATGGGCGTCGTGGCCACGATATGGTTCCCGGAGGTTGGCGTCCGTCTCGGTTTCGTGATCGGGGCGGCCATGATGATCAATCTTTTTGCCGCCGGGCTGGCCGGCGCCGTGATTCCGCTGACGCTGCAGCGTCTGAACATCGACCCGGCCCTGGCTTCGGGAACCGTGCTGACGACGGTGACGGACGTGGTCGGTTTTCTGAGCTTCCTGGGTCTGGCGAGCGTGTTTCTGCTCTGAGCGCCTTCAGCCCTCGGCCAGACCTTTTTGGGCCAGCTCGGCCGCGCCGAGGATGCCGGCCCGCTCGCCGAGTCTCGAAAGCATGATGGACACACGATGACGCTGGGGCGGAATCAGCTCGCTTTCCAGCGCCTCCCGTATCGCGGGCTCCAGCATGTACCAGGCACCGGTCAGTCCTCCGCTGAGCGTGGCGCAGTGAATGTCCAGCAGGATGATGCACTGGGCGATGGCCATGCCCAGGCTGAAGCCGGCCTCGCGCCAGACATCGAGTGCATCTTCATCGCCGGCAAGGGCCCGGGCATGCACGGCCTGGGCATCCAGGCTTCTTCCCGTGCGCTCATGATAAATGGCCTGAATGGCCGTGGCCGATGCGTGGGCCTCGACACAGCCACGCTTGCCGCAACCGCAGGGCCTGGCCTCATCCCCATGACGGATGCGCAGGTGTCCGAATTCGGCCGCCATGCCGAATTCCCCGCTCCATGGCCGGCCATCGAGAATGAGTCCGCCGCCGATGCCCGTGCCCAGCGTGAGATGCAGCAGATTGGACACATCCTGGCCGGCGCCGAAGCGATGTTCTCCAAGCGCGGCGCAGAGCGCGTCATTCTGCATGAAGACGGGAACGCCCAGCCTTTCGGCCAGCATGTCGGCCAGCGGCAGGTCATGCACATAGGGCAGGTTCGGAGAGGCCACGAGGCGGCGGGAGCGGTCGTCGAAGAAGCCCGGGAAGCCTGCGCCCACGGCCTGCGGTTGATGGCGGTTGATGGCGGGCATCAGGCTGTCCACGATGGCATCGAGCATGCTGTCGACGGCGCCGGCATCATGATCCCGTGTCCTGTGCGCGAGATCCAGCATGCAGCGCGACTCGTCGATGATCGTGCCGGCAGGCCCGACGATGGCCTGCCTGAGATTCGTGCCGCCGATGTCCACGGCCAGCACGACGTTCATGTTTCGGTCAGCCTCTTGTAAACGGCGAGGTAGGCCTCGGCCGACGCGCGCCATGACGAATCCCGGCGCAGCGCATTGTTGCGCAGCCTGGCCCAGATGCGCGGCTTGCGGTACAGCGAAACGGCCTGCTCGACGGCGGCATCGAATGCCTCGGCCTCGGGCTCGCGGAAATGGATGCCCGTGGCATGACGCCTGTCGCGTCCGTAGTCGATGACCGTATCCTTCAGCCCGCCGGTTGCACGCACCACGGGAACGGTCCCGTAGCGCATGGCCATCAGTTGCCCCAGCCCGCAAGGCTCGAATCTCGAGGGCATCAGGAAGATGTCTCCGCCGGCGTAGATTTTTCTGGCCAGGGGCTCATTGAAGCCGCGCCAGAAATGCATGTCCGAGCGATGGGCATGGGCCAGGGCGCTGAGCGCGTGTTCGATGTGGGGATCACCCGAGCCGAGCACGACAAGCTGATAGCCTCGCTCGATCCAGCGGCGGGCATTGGCCAGCAACAGGTCAATGCCCTTTTGCTCGGCCAGCCGGGAAATCAAGGTCAGCAGCGGCCGGTCCGGATCGATGTCCAGCCCGCATTCGCGTTGCAAGGCCTGCTTGCAGGCCCGCTTGCCCCGAGGTCGGTCGGCATTGAAGCGTGCCTCGATGCATGCATCGGTGGCCGGATTCCAAGCCTCGACATCAATGCCGTTGACGATGCCGGTCAGGCGATGCGCATGGTTGGCGATGAATCCCTCAAGCTGGCATCCGTATTCGGGCGTCATGATTTCGCGGGCATAGCCAGGGCTTACGGTCGTGATCGCGTCGGCTTCCATGATGCCGGCCTTCATGCAGTTGATCTGACCGTGAAACTCGAAGCCTTCCGGATGGAAATGGTGGGTGGGAAGGCCAAGCCGGTGCAGCCACTCAGCGGCGAAGATGCCCTGATAGGCAAGGTTGTGGATCGTGAACACCGTGCTTGCGGTCGCAATGGAACGCAGGTGAAGGTACTGGGTGCGTAGCAGGGTGGGGACCATGCCCGTTTGCCAGTCGTGACAGTGGATGATGTCGATGCGATCGCAAAGCCTGGCTGCCACCTCGAGCGCCACGCGGTCGAAGGCGATGAAACGCAGCAGATTGTCCTCGTAGGCCCCTCCCGGCGGCCCATAGAGCCC
>WFOK01000031.1 GCA_015488115.1 Mariprofundaceae bacterium | reverse complement strand
TCAACATCAAGGGTGAGAGCTACCGCCTGAAGGAACGTCGAAGGGCGGGACTCATGCAGGACATGCCTCAGCCGACGGCCGAGGAAAACAACGCATGAGGTGCATTCCAATTTCGGCGATCAGCGGACATTTTATTTCGGTGATCACCGGATAAATTACGTCGGCGTTGACACCGTATCTTCGGCATGCAGTCGAATCACCATCTCTCACCCCCTGATGCGTTCATAACCACACCCCTCCAGCCAACGGCGCGCAGCAAAAAACCATAGCTCTTCACAGCAATGGGATTATCCGGGACGTGACAGCATGATCGGAAAAAATGTGGAGACGCCAGATGCGATGTTGCGTTGCATCATCAGGGTTGGCCATGAATCATTGCCTTGAACCCATTCATGCCGGTGAGCATCTTGGCATCAGCCAATTTCGGCTGGCCAAAGAGGTTTTCGTGTTGCCGCGCCGGCGTTGACAAGGCCGCTTTTTTCCCGTTTCGTCGTGTCTGGCCTGTCGTCCGGTTGGGGCCTTTATGCATGCGGATGTGATGCGGCATCACTCAAGCTGAGTGGAAGGGTGCAACTGGTGAAGCTTTGGATTGCATTTGGGCCTGCAGATGCAATAGGAGACGAATATGAAAAGTCACGAAATAATGCTTATTGATTGGAAGGGGCCTTATGAACAAGAGCAAGTGGAAGGGGAGGGCGGCCTGTATCTGGTGTCGGGAAAGCTCAGAAATAAGCAAAGAAAAGACATCCATTACTGCGGAATAACCCAACGTGATTTTAAAGGTCGGTTCAGTCGACATCACAAGATAGACGAAATTAACAGGGAAAGGCGTTTTTGGCTTGGCCATTTGGTGTTCCCGCATAAGAAAGACAGGAGCTATCTGGAGCTGGCGGAGTCTATTATCATCTATTTCTGGCAACCTACATTGAATGAACGCAAGACTGTAAACCCGCCAAGGCCTACCACTCTAATCAATCGTTGGTTCAAGAAAGATGGAGTTCCAAGATTGCGTCAAGATTCGATTTGCAAAGAGCTGCCGGATGTTCTTTCATGGGATGGTCGCTATTGGCGGACTGGGAACTTAATTGTATGGGAAGAGGAAGGGTGGTTATAAATTTCACGTTCGGTATTCGGCATTGATCGTGATGTAGTCATGGGTCAGGTCGCCGGTCCAGACCGTGGCCGAGCCCTCGCCCAATCCCAGGCCCACGTGCAGCGTGAATTCGGGCCGGGCGAACACGGCCATGCCGTCGGCGTCGCGGTAGTCCTTGCGTAGCTGGCCGTTCTCGATGATGGCCACGTCATCGGCGGCGAGGCTCACCCGGCTCCGGTCGATTGCCACGCCGGCATTGCCGATGGCCATCAAAATGCGTCCCCAGTTGGCATCGGAGCCCGCGAAGGCCGTTTTGACCAGCGGGGAAACCGCGATGCTGCGACCTATTTGCCGGGCCTCGGCCTCGCTCTTCGCACCCGTGACGCGGATGGTGACGAACTTGGACACGCCCTCGCCGTCGCGCACGATCAGTTGCGCGAGCTGCTGGCAGACGCCAAGCAGCGCATCCTCGAAGGCGCGGGCTTCACTTTCCCCCAGCGGCGCGCGCCCCTGGCCGATGCCGCCCGCGAGCAGGTAGAGCGTGTCGTTCGTTGAGGTATCGCCATCCACGGAAATGCTGTTGAACGTGCGGTCGGCCACGCGCCTGAGCATCGGCTGCAACTGCGCGTGCGTCAGCGGTGCATCGGTGACGACAAAGGCCAGCATCGTCGCCATGTTCGGGTGGATCATGCCGCTGCCCTTGGCGATACCGGTGATCGTGTAGTCCCCGAAGCGTGTCGAGGCCCACTTGGGGAAGGTGTCGGTGGTACGGATTGCATCGGCTGCCCGGGCCCAGCCGTCGGGTGCAAGTGCTGCTGCGGCATCGCGCATGCCGGCCTCGATGCGCCCGATCGGAAACGGCTCGCCGATCACGCCGGTGGAGGCGGACAGCGTCTGCTCAGGCAGGCAGCCAGCCGCCTGCGCACCTGCCTCGATCAGTTGGCGCGCCCAGGCCCGCTCCATCTCGCCGACGCCGGCGTTGGCATTGCCGCTATTCGCGACAATGCAGCGGATGTCCTCGCCATGCTTTTCCACCGTTTCCTGCCCGAAATCCACGCAGGCGGCGCGAAAGCGGTTCTGCGTGAACACGCCGGCCGCATGCGTCGGTTGATCCGCGACGATCAGCGCAAGATCCTGCCGCTTGCCCTTCAGTTCCGGGGATTTGACGCCGCAGGAGGCCGTGCCGACGCGGAAGCCAGGCACGGACAGGGGCGGGCTCAGCCTTGGCGGATTGACGGCCATGGGTTTGCTTCAGCTCCGGCGGCCATGGCAATGCTTGTATTTCTTGCCCGAGCCGCAGGGGCACGGGTCATTGCGGCCAACCTTCGGCTGTTTGCGCTTGAACGTCTGCGCAGGCTCGTCTTCCACCGGTTCATGTCCGTGGCTGTAGCGCACGTTCTGCTCCTGCTGTGGGGCAGGCTCGGGAATCTCCGGCTCTTCGACCTTGACGCGGTGCAGCGCAAGCATCGTTTCCTCACGGATGCGCTCCAGCATGGATGAAAACAGCTCGAACGATTCGCGCTTGTATTCCTGGATCGGCTGCTTCTGGGCATAGCCACGCAAGCCGACGCTCTGGCGCAGGTGGTCCATGGCCAGCAGGTGTTCCTTCCAGAAATGGTCGAGGATCT
>WFOK01000030.1 GCA_015488115.1 Mariprofundaceae bacterium | reverse complement strand
TTCCGCCCCGGGTTTGCTAGCCCGTCTCCGGATCGATAGCCTGAGCTTCATGAGCGAGCGCATGATTCCGGAAGCTTTCCCGATCCACATGGGCGTTCGGGGCAAGCTCATCGTGGCCACGCTGGCCCTGATCGTGGCGCTTGTCTCGCTGCTGACGGCCCTGCAGATTCGAAACCAGAAGCAGAGTCTTGAGGATGCCCTGTCTCGTCACACGACGTTTCTGCTTCAGGTCCGCCAGGAAAAATCGGAACGCCTTGCAGGCCGGATGCGCGAACGGATCCAGGACATGATCGGGGCTTTCGACCCCGATCTCGTTCGTCGTTACATTCAGGGCGCTGTGCGGGATTTCGACGAGCTTCGCTATGTCATTCTGATGCGGGACAAGGTGCCGGTCATCGCATATGGGGTGGATCTCAGCCCGGAGCTGCGCCGGGAAATCATGGTTGGTGATGTCGGCGCGTTTGCACGTCGACAGATCAAGGAAACGACGCATGAGTTTCAGGTCGGCGGGCATGCATTTCTTGAAAAGATTGTTCCACTGAAGCTCGGAGATGATTACTGGGGCTCGCTCAGGCTTGGCTTTGGCCTGGATGCCCTGAATCAGGAGCTTGAGGCTTCCAGGCTGTACATTGAACAGAAGATACGTGACATGATCGTCCAGGCCGTGATCTCGGCCGTTGCCTTCCTGATCGTCGGTTCGCTGGTCATGATCTGGCTGGCCGGGCGTTGGACAAGGCCGGTGCGCAAGCTCATGCAGTATTCCAGGGAGCTCTCCCAGGGGCATTTTTCAGCCGATCCGCACATCAGCATCCACACGGACGACGAGATCGGCGCGCTGGCGGCCAGCATCGAGGAGATGGGGCGTAATCTCAAGGCCTTCTACGAACGACTGGAGGACAAGGTTGCCGAGCGCACGCGTGAACTTGCCGAGGCCAGGGATCAGGCCATGGCCGCCAATCGGGCCAAGAGTGAGTTTCTGGCCAACATGAGTCACGAGATCAGAACGCCCTTGAATGCCGTGATCGGGCTGACCCATCTGCTGCTTGATACCGAGCTGACGCGCCAGCAGAGGGACTACCTGACAAAGATCCTAACCGCGGCCGAGGCCCTGCTGACGATCATCAACGACATTCTCGACTTTTCGAAGATCGAGGCAGGGCGCATGGAGCTTGAGCGGACCGATTTCAACCTTGCCGATCTGCTGGAGCGGCTGACCGGCGTGCTTGCCGTCAAGGTGGGCGAGAAGGGACTCGATTTCATTGTCGACTGCGCCTCCGATGTGCCCATGCACCTGCATGGGGATCCCCTGCGGCTCGGGCAGGTGCTGGCCAACCTGATCAACAATGCGGTCAAGTTTACCGACACCGGGCAGATCGTCGTTTCCGTCGAGAATGTCATTCAGCAAAAGGACGAGGTGGTGCTCCGATTCACGGTGGAGGATACCGGCATTGGCATGGACAAGGAGCAAACCGGGCGCATCTTCGCCTCGTTCACGCAGGCCGATGCCTCGACGACGCGCAAATACGGTGGAACGGGCCTTGGCCTGGCCATTTGCCGCCAGCTCGTGAGTCTGATGCGGGGCGAGATTGGGGTGGAAAGCGAGCCCGGGCAGGGCAGCAGATTCTGGTTCAGCGCCCGTTTCGGCTACAAGGGGGATGTCGGTTTTCACTGGCGCAAGCCGCCAAGCCTTCGGCAACTGAGCATCTGGGTGGCTGATGACAATCCCAGGTCGCGCGAAATTCTTGTGCGGTATGTGCGGACCTTCGGCTTTGAGGCCCTGGGCTTCGGGGAGATAGCGCAGATCCGTCAGCGAATGGCCGCAGGCGCGGCGCCGGACGTCCTTGTCATGGACTGGACCATGGATGACGCACGCGGCCTGTGCGAAGCCCTGCGCGAGCCCGCATCCGTGCCGAGGCCAAAAATCCTGGTGCTGCTGCCGATGGATCAGGAGGTCGCGCGTCGCCAGGGCGAGGTGCTCGGGGTGGATGGCTATCTGGCCCGGCCGGTGCTGCCCACAAGGCTTTTTGCCGCGTTGCATGAGCTTTTCGGCCTGAAGGCCGAGCTGCCGGGGTTGCCGTCCATGGCAAGGCCGAGCATTGTCGAGCCTCCCGACCGCCTTGCGGGCATCCGGGTTCTCGTGGCCGAGGACAATGAGATCAATCAGCAGGTGCTCGTCGGGTTGCTGCGGCGGGCCGGCGCGGATGTTGTTGTCGTTGATGACGGACGCAAGGTGCTGCCGGCGCTGCAGTCCCAGCATTATGACGCGCTGCTGCTGGATGTGCAGATGCCCGGCCTGGATGGCCTGAGCGTGGCCCGGCAGGTCCGGCGACATGAACAATGGTCCGCCATGCCCATCATTGCCGTGACGGCCAATGCAACGGCCGAGGAGCGCCAGAAATGCCTCGGGGCGGGCATGGACGGTCATATCGGGAAGCCCGTTTCGCCAGCCGCGCTCTATGCCGTGTTGAGCCGGCTCGTTCCCGCCAAGGGGTCGGTCCGCTCAACCGGATCTGTAGCCCTTGCCTCGAACATGACGGCGCTGCCGCAAGTCGCCGGACTGGATGTGGCCGACGGCCTGCAGCGGGTTGCGGGAGACGCAAGGGCGTATGCCGCCATCCTGGCCAAATTCGTCCAGCATCATGCCAATCTTCCTCGCCGGATCGAGGATCTGCGACAGAGACGGGACCGTTCCGCACTGGAGCGCATCCTGCATGCGCTCAAGGGGGTGGCGGCCAACATCGGGGCTAGGGAGATTGCATCGATGGCCGCGCGGATCGAGAGCAGGCTGCGGCAGGATGCGAAGGCTTGGGATGTCGATCAGGCGCTGGTGGAGCTGGGAGAAAAGCTGGATAAGCTGTTGCGGGAGCTGGAACATTGGTGCAGACATCCGGATGTGGGCTCCGGTGGATCGGAGGCATGCACTGACGTTTCGATGCTGAAGGCCGAGCTGTTGCGGTTGCGGCAGCTGCTGATGGATTCCGATGCCCATGCCGTGGATGTGCTGGATGAGCTGCATGAGGCGCTGGCCGGGCATGTCCGGGCCGGCGAACTCGAATCGCTGGCCGGTCTGATTCACCGGTATGCCTTTGACGAGGCGCTCGAGGCGCTGGACGAGCTCATTCGGCGTCTGCCAGCATCGGATGAGACTGATCAGGGAGAGTGAACATGCAGCAGGCACAGGGCAAGCCCATCGTGTTGATCGTGGATGACACGCCAGAGAACATCGATGTGCTTCGGGCCATCCTGTCGGAGGATTACGCGCTCAAGGTCGCGACGCGGGGTGATAAGGCCATCGAGCTTTGTCAGGCCGAACCCAGACCGGACCTGATCCTGCTGGATGTCATGATGCCCGGCATGGATGGTTATGAGGTCTGCCGGCGGCTGAAGCAGGATCCGCAAACGCGGAGGATTCCGGTCATCTTCGTCACGGCCATGAATGAGGTCGGCGATGAGGTGAAGGGCCTGGAGCTTGGCGCCGTTGACTACCTGACCAAGCCGGTGCAGCCAGCCATCGTCAAGGCCAGGGTGCGCAATCACCTGCGCTTGTACAAGCAGACGCTGCTTCTGGAGCGTATCCTGGACCAGTGTTCCCTGGAGCTTGCAGCCATGAAGGAATTCCTGGACCTGAAGAGCCTGGAGGAGCAGGGGGATAAGTGATGGCAGGCAAACGCTCGATCCGGCGCAGCGTCGCACAGCGGCAGGCCGCTCGACGCCTTCGCCTGCGCAGCCTGCGCACGAACCGTGAAGCCGAACGGGCGCTGTTGCATCGCTTTCTGGAGGATGTCGCCAATCCCGGCCGGGCGCCCGAGAAACCCATCGTGAGCATCCATGGCATCGGTGGCGTGGGCAAGAGTACCTTGCTGCAATGGGTATGGGAGGAATTCGAACAGGCCAAGCCTGATCATGACGTGGTGCGCGTTCATCTGGACATCGATTCCGACAAGGCCGGGTCGATGCGCGTGGTCGAGTTTTTCTGGTTTCTGCGCATGCATATCCACCAGCAACTGGCCGAACCCCTGCTGGCCTTTGATTATGTGTACATGAAGTATCTGGAGAAGGCGCACGAGCCCGTTCCCTATGCGGATGCCCCGATTCAGGACTTCATCGGACGGGTTTCCAAGCGGGATGGTGCCCTTGCCGGATTGCTCGGTGGTGTGGGGCAGGTGGTTCAGGCCCTGCCCGTGGGCGCCGTTCTCAATGCCGCCTGGGCCTATGTTCGCGATTCCGCGCGTGAGAAAAGGCTCATGGCCGAGCTGGGCATCGACCTGGCCGAGATCGACGATTGGACGGCTGGTGATATCGAGCTGCTGCTGCCGCAACTGCTGGCGGAGGACCTGGGGCTGCTTCTCGAGGAACGGGAAAGTTCCATGTTGCTGATCATTGACGGCTATGAGCGGTTGAATGAGAAGACCGAACAGGCCTTCGTCGAGTCCTTCGCGGCCTGTCTGCTGCTGGACGAGGCCTTTTCCAGGCGGGCCGGCATGGTGTTGCTCGGCCGGGAGCGAACCGACTGGTCGGCCTATGACGATCCGACCGACGAGCATCGCTGGAACGCCGATTACATCCAACATCTGTCTGTTCGCGGCTTTTCGGACAGGCACGCCGATGCATACCTGACGGCTGCTTGCGCCTTTTATCGCCGGCTGGGAAGGGAGGACGTCGCCCGGGCGCTGGATGTCCATCGCGAGGCCATCAAGCAGGCCTGCCGCGAACACCCGGACGGAGAGGCCACGTATCATCCCTTCTATCTCGATATCTGCCTGAACATGGTGGAGGGCATCGGGGATGCATTTGACCCGAAGTTGCATCTCGGCCTGACCCCGAAGGAGTTGATGAACCGCTTTTTCAAGTACATGGACAGGCACGAGCTGCACATGCATCTTGTGCTGAGCTTGGCCGTGCGCTTCGACTGGGACCTGGTTCATGCCCTGCAGCGCAGGGGCGTCATTGGCCCGATGACCCGAACAGCGTTTCTCGAGTTTGTCGACAGGCATTCCTATATCGTGGAATGCGACCAGCCTTCCTGCTGGCAGTTCAATCGCCTGATGCAGCAGTCCCTGATGACCTGGCTGCGAACCGTGGATGCCTCGCAGAGGAAGATCTTCAGGGACGCCGCATTCTCGGCCCTTTGCGAGCATTTCGAAAAGCTCATGGAATCCGAGAATATCCCGTTGCGCCGGAAGGCCTTTGAACATGCAAACAACATGCTCATGCATGCGGTGCGGGTGGGGCTTGTACCCGAAGAGGAAGCCTACGGCTTGTTCCGTCGATGGGCCGAGGAATACGGCGGGTGCATGCTGGATTTGCGCATTGTCTGGCTTCGGAGCTGGACATGCCTGCTGGGCGAGCGTCTTGGTCGCGCCCACCCGATGACCCGCAAGGGTTTCGAGGCCTGGGCCGGTTCCGTGGAGGAATTGATCGCCAGGGGGAGGGATCTGCTGAATGGGAAGATCTCCGATGCCTGAGCAGAGGGCGGACTGGGAAGGCATGCTGGCACGGCTTGCCATGCTGCGCGGCTGGTCGCCGGCCACGCGAAGCAGCTATGCCGCCGATCTCAGGGATGCGCAGGCCTATTTGCGACGCCGTGGCCGCGATCTGTTCACGGCGGACCGGGACGATCTTCTGAGCTACCTGGGGAAGCTCATGCGCGACGGCAGGAAGCAGACCACGATCCGGCGTCGGCGCAGTGCGCTGTCCACATGGTATACCTTTCTCATGGATCAGGGTTGGCGCGAGGATGATCCTACGCATGCCTTGCCCGCCATGCGCAAAGCCAGGCCTTTGCCCAAGGTCATGGGGGAAGGATCGGTGGAACGCTTGCTTGAGCAGCCAGATGTCTCGACAAGAACCGGCATCAGGGACCGGTGCATGCTCGAATTGCTTTATGCCACGGGACTGCGCGTCAGTGAGCTCGTCGCCCTGCCGCTTGCTGCCCTGGATCGGGCCGCCGGATGGGTGCGGGTGGTCGGCAAGGGCGACAAGGAACGCGTTGTTCCCTATGGCGAGGTCGCCGGCGAATGGATCGAGCGCTGGCTGGCGGCAAGGCCGTCCAGCCCGCCTTCGCCGTACCTGTTCCCGGGGCGGCACGGACGCATGATGAGCCGACAAAACTTCTGGCAGCATCTGCGGCGCTACGCGGCCCAGGCGGGTATTTCGCCGCCGCCGTCTCCACACACGTTGCGCCATGCATTTGCGACCCATCTGCTCAGCCATGGTGCGGATCTCAGAGCGGTTCAGCTGTTGCTCGGTCATGCGAATATCTCGACGACGGAGATCTACACGCATGTGGCCAAGGCGCGCCTTCACGACCTGGTCGAGCGCCATCATCCGCTAGGTGGGGACTAAGAAGGAAGCGGAGGAAGCCATGAGGCCAGGAGGGTGTTATACTTCCGACCTTTCGTCAACGGATGGAGGTGTTTGTCATGCAGCAGCGCCCTGACATACCATGTTATTCTCCGGGCTTGGCCGGCATTCCGGTCGCTGAATCGGCCATTTCCTATGTCGATGGTCAGCGTGGGCATCTCGAATATCGCGGCATCGACATCGAGGAGCTGGCGGAGAAGTCCTCGTTCGAGGAGACGGCGTGGTTGCTGCTCTATGGACGCCTTCCCAAGGCAGAGGAGCTCGAGGCCTTTGATGCCGAGCTGCGCGAGCATCGCCGGATCAAGTTCCGCATCCGCGACATCATGAAGCACTTCCCGGAGAGCGCGCATCCGATGGATGCGCTTCAGGCCACCGTTGCCGTGCTGGGCATGTTTTATCCGCTGCCCCATACTTTGGATGGCAGGCTCGACGAGGCCACGGTTCGCCGTGTTTGCGTCAACCTGATCGCCAAGCTTCCCACGCTGGTGGCCGCACATGCCCGCATGCGCCATGGCGATGATCCGATACCTCCGCGGGATGACCTGCCGCACGCGGCCAATTTCTTCTACATGCTCACAGGAAAGGAGCCCTATGCATTGACGGCCCGCATCATGGACGTGGCCCTGATCGTGCATGCCGAGCACACGATGAACGCGAGCACATTCTCGACCCTGGTCACAGCCTCGACCAGGGCGGACCCTTACACCTGCATCAGCGCCGCCATCGGGGCGCTTTCGGGGCCGTTGCATGGCGGTGCGAACGAGGACGTGCTGCGCATGCTCGATGAGATTGGCTCGGTGGACAGGGTCGAGGAGTACCTGCAGCGCAAGCTGGCCAACAAGGAAAAGATTCCTGGGCTCGGCCACCGCGTCTACAAGACCAAGGATCCACGCGCCACGCTGTTGCAGGAGCTTTACGTGCGCCTGACGGAGAAGATGGGCGGCGACCCGACCTACGATATCGCGAGAAAGATCGAGGAGCTGTCCCGTGATACGCTGGGCGCCAAGGGCGTCTGTCCGAATGTCGATTTTTATTCGGGCATCGTCTATCGCAAGCTCGGTATTCCCACGGACCTGTTCACGCCGATCTTCGCCATTGCGCGCGTGGCCGGTTGGCTGGCTCACTGGAAGGAGCAGCTAGGCAGGAGCCGCATCTACCGGCCCCAGCAGATTTATGTCGGCGAGCACAACAAGCCCTACATTCCCATGAATGAGCGCGGCTGATGTTTGTCACGATGAACCGCTTTCGCATCAGGCCCGAGTTCTGGGAAGACTTCGAGGAACGTTTCCGCTCCAGAGAGAGCCTGTTGGCCGAGGTGCCCGGCTTCGTGCGCAACATGGTGCTGCGCCCCGTCGAGGGCGCCGGCGAGCATCATGTCGTCATGACCATCTGGGAGTCTCGAGAAGCCTTTCGGAGCTGGACGCAGTCTGAGGCTTTCCGCAAGGCGCATGCCAGGGCCGGCAGGACGCCAAAGGAATGGTTCGCCGCCCCCAGTCAGCTGGAGGCCTTTGAGTCCGTCACGGACGAGATGTCGGCGAAGTCCGCGCAGGCATAGGTCGCCGGAGGATGATGCGGCAGCATCCGTTCAACGGCTCGCTGCAGCAGGGCCGCTGAGGCGGTGCTGAACAGGGCCAGCGGCGGGCAATTGTTTTCCGTGTTTCTGAGCGCATGGAGCAGAAGCTGTCGGCGCGTCTGCCGCGCCACGGCAGGGCCAGTGTCAATGATGGTGATGTCCGATCCGGTCAGTGCCGCGATGTTGCCGCGAACGAGCGGATAATGGGTGCAGCCCAGCACGATGGTGTCCACTTGCTGATGCAGGAGCGGTTTCACATAGATTTCAAGCAGCGCGTCGATGCGTTCCTCGTTGCCCTGCTCGATGGCTTCCACCAGACCGATGCAGGGCTGCGTGAAGACCTGCATGCCTTCCGCGAAGGTGCGCAATAGCCCCGAGAAACGGGCGCTTTTCAGCGTGCCTTCCGTGGCCAGAATGCCGATTCTTCGGTTGCGCGTGACCCTGGTGGCCGGCTTGACGGCGGGTTCCATGCCCACCACGGGGAAGGGCAGCGCCTGGCGCAGGGTGGCGATGGCGGCGGCCGTGGCCGTGTTGCAGGCCACGACAAGCATTTTGATCCCTTGCTCCTGATGCAGCCAATGCCCCAGAAGCAGGGCTCGTTCCCGAATCCAGGCCTCGTCCTTATTACCGTAGGGGATCATGCTCTGATCGGCCAGATAAACCAGGCGCTCATGGGGCAGCAGGTCTCGTATCTCTCCGGCGACGGTCAGGCCGCCGATGCCAGAGTCGAGAATGCCAATCGGTCGGAATCGATCGTTGCGCATGCGCCCATGCTTCCGGCTTGAATGGGCGAGTGCAACGTTGCGCTGACAGGTCATGCGATCGATCGAATATGGAGACCTCGGGGCAGATTGGCTATGCTTGCGCGCGAATTCGAACGGGGGCGGCCATGCGGCCCTCGAGTGACAGGGGCTTTGATGCGATGAATGTTGATGTCATGAAGGTCGCGATGCTTGCGCGCATCCGGCTGACCAAGGATGAGGCGGATGAGCTCGGGCCTCAGTTGAACAAGATTCTGGCCTACGTTGACAAGCTGTCCGGGATCGACACCGAGGATGTTCCACCGACGGCCCACCCCCATGATGTCGCGATGCCTCTGCGTGCCGATGTGGTCAGCAACGGGAACAGGCGCGATGAGCTGTTGGCGCCCGCGCCCGAGGTCGAGAATGGATTGTATGTTGTTCCGAAGGTGATTGAGTGATGCCGTTTACCTCACTGTGCGAATGGAGCCGCCGGCTTTCGGCCGGCGAGATCAGCGCCGTCGAGCTTGCTCGACTCTATCTGGAGCGTGTCGCCCGATACAATGGGCGGCTCAATGCGTTTGTGCATCATGACGAGGAGGCCATCCTTGAACAGGCCGCCGCCTCCGATGCCCACAGGGCGAAGCACGGCGCCCGGGCCCTTGAGGGGCTTCCCATTGCGATCAAGGACATCTTCTGCACGCGCGAGGGGCCGACCCAATGCTGCTCGAACATCCTGAGGGGCTATCAGGCGCCCTATGATGCTCATGTGATCACGCTGTTGAAGGAGGCCGGCGCCGTGTTGTTCGGCAAGACCAACATGGACGAATTCGCAATGGGCTCCTCGAATGAGACGTCCGCGTTCGGACCCTGCAGGAATCCGTGGGATGCCGAGCGCATCCCTGGCGGCTCTTCCGGAGGCTCGGCCTGTGCAGTCGCGGCCGGGCTTGCGCCGGCCGCCCTCGGAACGGATACGGGTGGCTCGATCCGGCAGCCTGCCTCGTTGTGCGGCATCACGGGCCTCAAGCCCACATACGGACGGGTCTCGCGGCGCGGGATCATCGCATTCGCCTCATCCCTGGACCAGGCTGGACCCATGACGCGCTCGGTCGAGGATGCTGCGCTCCTGGCCTCCGTGTTGTGCGGCCATGATCCCGCCGATGCGACCAGCGTGTCGAATGTGCCGCAGATCGACTGGAAGGCGGCCGTCGGCCGGCAGGACCTGAAAGGCGTGCGTATCGGAAGGCCCCGCGAGTATTTCAGCGAGGGCATGGATGCCGGCGTGCTTGGCTGCGTGGAGCGGGCGCTGGAATGCTGCCAGGGCTTGGGTGCGGAGATCGTCGACATCTCCCTGCCGCATACCGAGGCCGCCGTGGCCACCTACTATGTGATCGCTCCCTCCGAGGCATCGGCGAACCTGGCCCGTTACGATGGCGTTCGCTTTGGTCACCGCTGCGAGCAGCCGCGGGATCTGCTGGACCTGTACACGCGGACCCGCGACGAGGGCTTTGGGCCGGAGGTCAAGCGCCGCATCCTGACCGGAACGTTTGCCTTGTCCTCGGGATACTATGATGCCTATTACCTGAAGGCACAGAAGGTCCGCACGCTGATCCGCCAGGACTTTCTGCGCGCCTTCGAGCAGGTGGATGTCATTGCGACCCCAACCTCGCCGGTCACGGCCTTCCGCATCGGCGAGAAGACGAATGATCCGCTGACCATGTATCTGGCCGATGTGTTCACGATCGCGGTGAATCTCGCGGGCCTGCCGGCGCTTTCCCAGCCCTGCGGTTTTGTCGATGGCCTGCCGGTCGGCCTGCAGTGGATTGCGCCGGCATGGAGAGAGGACCGTCTGCTTTCCGCTGCCGCCGCCTACGAGAAGGCAACGGATTGGTTGTCGCGCACCCCCGAACTGGAGGCTATGGCATGAGTTGGGAAGTCGTCATCGGCCTGGAGGTTCACGTCCAGGTCAACACGAAGACCAAGGCCTTTTGCGGCTGTTCGACGGCGTTCGGCGCCGAGCCCAATACGCAGACCTGCCCCGTTTGTCTTGGCATGCCGGGGCAGCTTCCCGTGCTCAACATGGATGCCGTGACCAAGACCGTGCTCACGGG
This sequence comes from Mariprofundaceae bacterium, assembly GCA_015488115.1. GTDB lineage: Bacteria > Pseudomonadota > Zetaproteobacteria > Mariprofundales > Mariprofundaceae > J005. The sequence continues at coordinate 26,232 of WFOK01000030.1, read as the reverse complement.
GCTGGCCATTGATGCCACCATCAACCTGGAGTCCCGTTTCGATCGCAAGAATTACTTCTATCCGGACCTGCCCAAGGGATATCAGATCAGTCAGTTCGCCATCCCGCTGGTCGAGCATGGCCATCTGGACATACCCGTCGGCGGTGGCGAGAAGCGCATCGGCATCACCCGCATCCATCTGGAGGAGGATGCGGGCAAGTCCCTGCATGAGGGGCTCGAGGGGGTTTCCCATATCGATCTCAATCGTTCGGGTATTCCGCTTATGGAGATCGTGTCCGAGCCGGACATGCGCTCCGCGGACGAGGCCGTGGCCTATCTGAAACAGCTGCACCAGCTTGTACGCTTCCTCGATGTTTCCGACGCGGACATGGAAAAGGGGCAGTTTCGCTGCGATGCGAATGTATCGGTGCGCCGGCCCGGGCAGCCGTTCGGCACGCGCACCGAGCTGAAGAACCTGAATTCGTTCCGCTTCATCAAGCAGGCCATCGAATATGAGGCCATGCGGCAGATCGAACTGATCGAGGATGGCGGCAAGGTCGTTCAGGAAACGCGCCTGTTCGATTCGACCAAGGGCGTGACCCGCTCCATGCGCAGCAAGGAAGAGGCTCATGACTATCGCTATTTTCCCGAACCGGATCTTCCTCCCTTGCGCCTGGAACGGGAGCAGGTGGAGCAGATCCGCCGCGGGATGCCCGAGTTGCCCGCACAGATGAGACGGCGCTTCGAGCAGGAATATGGCCTTTCGTCCTATGATGCCGAGGTGCTGACGCAAACCCGCGAACTGGCAGCCTGGTACGAGTCGCTTGCGGCCGCGCATCCGGCTGATCCCAAGCGTTGCGCCAATTGGCTGGCCAATGAGCTGCTCGGGCGGCTGAAGGAGTCAGGCAGGGACATTGTCGACTCGCCGGTGAGTGCGCAGCAGCTAGCCGGTCTGCTCGATCGCATCGCGGACAACACGATATCCGGCAAGATCGCCAAGGATGTGCTCGATGCGATGATCGAATCCGGCGAGGATGCGGATGCGATCATCGAGGCGCGGGGACTGAAGCAGGTGACCGATACCACGGCCATCGACGACATGATCCGCGAGGTCATGGCCGCCAATCCCGAGCAGGTCGCGCAGTACAAGGCCGGTAAGGAAAAGCTGTTCGGATTTTTTGTCGGCCAGGTCATGAAGGCCTCGCGTGGCAAGGCCAATCCGGCGATGGTCAATGAACGCCTGAAGGTTCTGCTCCGGGAATAATGGCGGCATGATGCGCTGTTTGCGAGGGCTCGCCCCCCGATGATCGGCATGCAGCGCACCCTTCTGATGCTGCTGGTCCTTGTCTTGACCTTGGCGCTGCTCGGGTATCGCCTGTCGAGCCTGAATGTCGAGGTGCTTGCGGCCCAGGTGAGTGATCGCACCGGGGTTCAGCTCAGTTCACGGCAGGCGACATGGGTATGGTTTCCGAAGCCGGGCATCCGTATGGACGAGGTGCGTCTTCAGTGGCCGGGTCTCAGCGTCGATGCCCACTCCCTGCTCGTGCACGCCAGCATCGTGCCGCTGTTGTTCGGCAAGGTCGAGCTGGACACGCTTCATTTCCAGCAGGCCAGCGTGCACATGGACGACCGACTCTCCTTCCCGGCATCGTTCAGCCAGATTGCAAGGCTTCCGCTTTCCCGCATTCTCGTCTCCCAGGGCCGTTTCTTCCTCGGAACGGAATTGCTGCTGCAGGACGTCTTCTTCGATGTACGCGACATCGGGATCAATCGGGATACGCTGTGGGAGTTGCAGACCCTGATCGAGGGGCATCTGCTGCGTTCCAATGGTCGCGTTTCCTTCCGTCAGGGCAGGGTGGTCAACAGCTTCGGCAAGATCAAGTTCGAGCAGGTGCCGGTCTCGCGATGGCGACATCTGTTGCCGTCTCCCCTTGCGGCGCGTTTGCTGGGAGGCGAGCAATTCAGCGGCTCGGCCACGTTCAACATGAGTTCACGGGAGAACTGGACGCTTTTCGGCGAGGGTGGGCTGCAGCGGTCGGGCCAGATGCTGCTGCGGTTTCGGGGCAAGCTCGAACATCCGCGCGCAAATGTTCTGCTCTGGCGTGACGCCTTTGTGCATATCGGGAAGCGGGGCGTGATCGGCTTGCAGGGGCAGTGTGGCCAGGGAGCGTGCAGCACGAGCATGCAGGGGAAGCATTTGCCGCTGGACTGGCTGCGTGAGGCATGGGCTGATCAAGCGCGCAAACCTGACCGCATCGATGGAGAGGTACTGGTGCATGCCCTGGTCCATTGGCAAGGCAGGCACTGGCATGGCCGGGGATCGTTCAAGGCGCGTGGGCCCCAGTTTCATTATGGATCGCGTGTCATTGTCTGGCCGGAAATTGTGGGTCAGATCGGCGATGTGCGGGGTGAAGGCATGCAGTGGCATCTACGCGCCACCAGACTGCGCGCGCCAGGATTCGATGACCGTCTGGATGCATCCGCCGATTATGAGAAACGAGCTGGACTCGTTGCCGACTTGGGCAGTGAGGAGGGGCTGTCCCGCATCTGGGTGCCTCTGGGCAATCTTGTGCTGGCCTCGCTTGGCGAGGATGGGGAGCTGCGGGGCCAGGGGCGGTTGACTGGTTCGATGCACCTTGAGCAGCGGGAGGGATATCGGATCTCGCTCCGCATGGATGCCACGGAAGCCAGGATCGCGTATGGGAGCTGGAGCAAGCCGATGCGCATGCCGGCCCGGTGTACATGGAGCATTCATCATGATGACCAGCGGGATGCATGGGAAATGCGGGGCTGCCATCTCGGCGGTTCGGGTGTCGAGCGACTGGACTGGTGGCGCGATGGCACCCGGCAAGGTATCAGGGTCGAGGGCGGATCCTTCGACTTCGGTCAGCTGACCGACGACATTGGTGTGCGTCTGTACAGCCCCGGGGGATGTGGCTGGCACGGGAGGCTGGAGGGATCCTTCGCCTTGGAGGTGGATCCGAATGCGACCTGGGAAACATGGCTGACGGCGGCCGATGGAGGGGTCGATCTGCATGGCTTTGGCTGCAATGGGCTCACGGCCGATGGCCACGTCTCGGCGAAGCGGGGAGTCATTCAGAGCCAACACCTTTTCCTCAAATGGGAAAGTGGCTATGCCAATCTGGGCGTCCGCTATGATGCTAGGGGAAGGCGGGGGCGCCTGATTCTGCTGAACGGTCAGATTGATCCGCTGACGATCGGATCCCTGGCGGCATGGATGAAGGGGCGCCGCATGGAGGGGCGGCTGTCCGGTCTAGCGCTGCACCATGGGGCTTGGGAGTGGCGAAATCTTCAGGCCCCCTTCACCTGGGACGAGGAAGGATTGCGCCTGGGGACATGGCAGGCGGCCTGGCACAAGGCAGACGTACATGGTCGGCAGATGCGTATCCAGTTCGGGGAATGGGGACTGCGGCTGTCAGGCGATATGCAACTGGATGGTCTCTCGCTTGCCGAGGCCGCCGAGCTGACAGCCTGGATCGGACAGCCGCAATTGCGGGGTAGGCTGGGTCTGAGGATGAAGGGAACGCTTTCCCTGCCCGCGACGCGATGGAGCGATGTGCAGCTGGACGGGGATCTTACGCTGGGGGATGCGGCCTGGAAGCCGACGGAGGATGACCAGCGTCCGCCTTTCTCACTGGGGCATGTGTCCGCGCGCCTGCATATGGACGAACAGGGCTGCAGGCTCTCACAGGTCGTGGTCAGGCAGGGTGCGCATCGCTTCCATGGCGACGTGGTTCTTGCCGTGGATGGTTCGATTCAGGGGAAGCTGACCTCTGGAGCACAGACGCTGTTGCTCGGTGGCGTCTGGCCAAGACCCGCCTGGAGGATGGAGCCGTAACGTTAGGGCCTGCGAAACAGGGTTTCCCGGTAAAAGCGAAGCTCGGCGATGGATTCCCTGATGTCCGCCAGGGCCAGATGGGCCTCCTTCTTCGCCGGAGGCTTCAGTTCCGGGAACCAGCGCCGGGCGAGCTCCTTGATCGTGCTGACGTCGATGATCCGGTAATGCAGCCAGGCTTCAAGGGCGGGCATATGGCGAACGAGGAAGCGTCTGTCCTGATGAACGGAATTTCCGCAAAGCGGTGAACTGCGTTCCGGCACGTGCCGCCGGATGAAGTCGAGTGTCATGCGCTCGGCTTCATGCATGCTGATGCGGGAAGCCCGTACCCGGTCGGTCAGGCCCGATCGCCCATGATGCTCCCGGCACCAGGCATCCATGGATGCAAGCACCTCATCCGGCTGGTGAATTGCCAGATTGGGGCCTTCGGCCACGATGTTCAGCTCGTTGTCGGTGATGATGGTGGCGATTTCAAGGATCGTGTCATGGGCCGGGTCCAGCCCGGTCATTTCCAGATCCATCCAAACGAGATGATTCGGCTTGCCTGAGCTCATGCCCGCTATGGTAGACATGGCCAGGGCCGTTGGAAATCCCTCACGTCCAGACGGCGGGCCTTCGCTCATCGCAAAGGAACATGTTGCGGTTCGAGCAGGCGCAAGCCGATCGCTCGCGCAATGCTGCGGGTGGCGTCATCCACGCCTGGCCAGTACAGCGGATGGGCATGCCAGGCGCGGCGGGGGGGATAGTACCGCCTGTAGCGGGTAAAGGCCCCTGCAAGCTCTTCTTCGCCCAGCGTCGCCCAGCTGCGCATGCTCCGATGGTCGCGGGCGACCTCATAGACATGCCGGACAGCCAGCCTCGCATTCCTCCATGGGTCGGCCGTGCACTGGGCTTCGATCCTGACCGGCGGCTCCTGCTCCAGCGGCGGGTGCCATCGGGGCCGGACTCCCAGCCATTGGCACAGCGCCGCATAAACGAACCAGGTATTGGCGGCCTTGCCATCCACCGAATGTCCCGCGATATGCGGCGTGGCCAGCTTGACGCCCGCATGCGCGATCAGGCTTCGCCTGGGGGTTGGTTCGTTTTCCCAGCAATCGAGAACGGCGAAGTGTCTGCTGTCCTCCTCCAGCCATGCCTCCAGGGCATGGTTGTCAACGCATGCGCCCCGGGCGGCGTTGATGAGACCGATGCCCTTGAAGCGGCAGAGTTGCTTCCTCCCGATGAGGTGGAACGTGGGGCAGGGACCATCTCGGGTCAACGGCGTGTGCAGGGAGATGATATCGGTTTGCTCAAGCAGATCATCAAGTCCGTGAAAGCTGGCCGGGCCTTCCTTTTGCGCCCGCGGGGGATCGCATCGCATGACCTTGAGGCCAAGCTGACGGGCCGTGCGGGCAAGCCGCTCGCCAATGCGTCCAGCGCCTATCACGCCCAGCCTCAGACCAGGCAGCCGAATGGTCTCCATGGCATGCAGCTCGAGCAGAACAGCCCACATGTATTCAAGCACCGAACCCGTGGAGGAGCCGGCGGCATTGGCAAAGACAATGCCGCGGCGTTTCAGCCATGATTTGTCGACATGGTCATCGCCGATGGTGGCCGTGGCGACAAAACGGACCGGCGTGCGCCCGAGAAGTCGGGCGTCAACGCGCGTGGATGAGCGGGCAATGAGCACATCCGCATCCTTCAGCCGTTCGGGCGTGATGTCGGCGTGTTCGACCAGCCGCAAATCGACCTTGAAGCCGTCCAGCGCAGCGAAGGCCTCATTGGCCCCCCAGACATGGGCGTCAGCGATGATGCGCAGTCTTTTCATGCGGGCATGTTTCGGATGCGTTCGATCAGGGACGTGGACGAATAACCGCGCAGAAATGGCATGACAACGGTTCGCCCGCCATGTCTGCGGACAAGTTCGCTGCCGACGATTTCCTCCGGACGATAATCGCCTCCCTTGACGAGGACATCGGGCATCAGGGAGCGTATCAGTTCCAGGGGCGTGTCTTCCGCGAATGGCACGACAAGATCCACGCAACGCAGGGCTGCCAGCATGCGTGCCCGGTCTCGCAGGGGGTTGATGGGTCTTTCGGGCCCCTTCAGGCGGCGTACGGATGCATCGTCGTTGATGCCGATGACGAGGCGATCGCCCAGTCTGCCGGCCCGTTCGAGGTAGTCGACATGTCCCGGATGCAACAAATCAAAGCAGCCGTTCGTGAACACGATGCTCAGTCCCTGTTCACGCCAGCTCTTTACCCGGTCGGCAGCCCTCTCTCTCGTCAGGATGCGCGTTTCGTTCAATGCTGCCGGTCTTGCATCAGGTCAATGACCGCCGTCACGCCGGCCGTGGCGCGGGCAATGTCGATGGCCCGCTGACGGTGGGAACGGTTGCCCACGATGCCGGTCAGGTAAACCTTGCCATTGACCGTTTCAACATGGATGGTGAAGCCCGAGACCACCGGATCGGCCAGCAGCTTGCTCTTGATCTTCGTCGTGATCCATGAGTCGCTGACCGTGGCCAGTGCGCTTGGCTCGCCAACCTTCAGGTTGTCCGCATTGACTTGACGAACGCCCTTGACCCGGCTCGCGATGTAGACGGCGCGCCGGATATGCTCCCGGCTGGGCAGAAAGCCGGTCAGGTAAACGACGCCATCGACAACCTCCACGCTGACCCAGCGGGCAGGCATGTCCTTTTCGGCGATGAGCTTGGCGTCCACCTTCGTGGCGATGGCCACATCGTCCGCATGGCGGCCCACGGTGCGCTCATCGAAGGCGGCGCTGGCGGCCGTTGCGCCGACGACGGCCGTCGTCACGCAACCTTGCATTTGAATGGCGCCGAGGATGAGCAGGGTTGGCAGGATCCAACGCATCGGCATTTCTCCTTTTCAAGGGATTGTCTTATGTCAGTTCGTTGCCCAGCGCTTCCAGCACTGAAGCAAACAAAAGAGGCAGCATGATTTCAACCGGCCCCTGCAGATGCACGTCCCGCCCGTCCGGCCGGGCCAGACGTTTCATGCTGCCCAAGGCATTATGGGGCAGCGTGTCACGGTCGATGAGTACGGTCGTCAACCGTCCGACCGCATGGCCGAGATTCCGCGCCGCGGCGAGCGCCATGAGCAGGACCTGCGGCATGACGGCATTGGAGGCGATGTTCAGCACGACGCCATCGGAACTCCCGGCCATCAGGCCGGCAAGTTGGCGAATGTCCATCATGGCCGCGGAGCCAATGGACTCTCCGTGCGCGCTGGGATGAAAATGGAACGTGTCGGCCCCCATGGCCGTATGCACGGTGACCGGTGTGCCCAGCTTGACGGCGGTGTAAACGACCGAGTGCTCCAGGTGTTCCCATTTGGCATCGATCAGTCGCTGACCGACGCTTCTTCCGATGCCCCAGCCCTCGCTGGCGCCGAGGTTGATGGCATCGTTGATCAACTGTCCCGTTTCATCGGGCATGATGAACGTGCCATTGCGAATGGCGCCCAGGCTGGAGGTAAACGTGTTGCCGGTCAGGGCGATCTCGACATCGCGCAGCAGCGCAGCGCCGGTCATGGCCACGCCGGTGATGAGTCTGAGCTCGATCAGCCGGGTCAGCAAGGGGCTCAGTCCGGCGTCGAAAAGCTGTCCGCCACAGGCAAGAATGATGTTCCGTCCGGCGCGATGCGCCTCGACGATGCGGTCGCGGACCGTAAACAGTTCGGCCGCGACGCCAAGGTTCGGCAGGCTGCACAGGAAGTCTGAGAGGGAGCCTCCGCTCCGATAAGGCGCGCCGAAGTCCCGTTCGCGGTGGTTGACCTTCTTGTCCCTCAATGGCGCTGTTTTCAGCGACTTGAATGAAAGGGGGCGCTGCGTTCTCATGTCTTGTCTCCAAACATGCTTTCATCCAGCAGCGTGCAGAGCACGTGCAGGCAGGTGATATGCATCTCCTGGACGCGGGGTGTCGATGCATGCGGGATGTTCAGGTGAATAATGCCGGGCAAGCGTCCCAGCTTGCCGCCATCCCGGCCGGTGAGCGCAATGACGCCCATGCCCTGGCGGGCGGCCTGCCGCGCAGCCTTCAGCACGTTCTTCGAATCGCCACTCGTGGAGATGGCCAGCAGTACGTCACCATTGCAGCCAAGAGCCTCGATTTGTCGAGCGTAGACCTCGTCAAACGAAAAATCATTGGCGATGCTCGTGATCACGGAGGCATCATGCGTCAGCGCGATGGCCGGCAACCCGCGCCGGTTCATTTCAAAGCGGTTAACCAGCTCTCCAGCAAAATGCTGAGCATCCGCGGCCGAGCCGCCGTTGCCACAGGCAAGAATCTTGCCTCCGTTTCGAAGACATGAAACCAGCATTTCCGAGGCGCGCATCAGTGGACCGGGCAGTAGGTTCAAGCATGCCTGACGCAGTGCGATGCCGTCTTCCAGGGCCTGGGTGATCAGTTGCTCCATGGTTTACCTGATGATGTCCTTGATATGTTCGACGCGCGGGCCGAACCATGTGCGCCATCCTTCCATTGGCGTGAGCATGATCAAATCAAAACGGCATTGCAATGCCGTATATTGCGGATGCCTGCTCAACCATGCCCGTGCCGCGGAGACGATGCGCGAGCATTTGTCCTCGTCCATGGCCAGCAGGGCGGACTCCCGGTTGCGGTGCGTCTTGACCTCGACGAATACCAGCAACTCGCCCTTGAGTGCGACCAGGTCGAGCTCTCCACGACCGCCCCGCACGTTGCGATCCAGGATGCGGTATCCCCGACGCCGAAGATGACGCGCTGCCATGTCCTCTCCCCGGCGACCGATGCTTGTGCTCATTCTCGGTCGTGCATCAGCGCATAGACGCGCCTTTTCGAGATGCCCAGACGGGCGGCTACTTCCCTGGCCCTGACGGAAGCGGGCAGCCGACGCAGGGATTCATCGTTCAAGTGCTCCACGATGGCTTCGTCGTCAACCTCTTCGGTTTTCCCCGCCGGAGCCAGCAGGACGACGCATTCGCCGCGAACGGTCCGTTCTTCGAAATGCCGGATCAGCCTGCCAATGGGTAGGGTCACGATTTCCTCGTGCAGCTTGGTCAGCTCACGCGCCACGCAGGCCAGGCGTTCCGGGCCGCAGATCCCGGAGAGGTCACGCAATGTGTTCAGCAACCGGTGTGGCGACTCGAAAAAGATCTGTGTTGCCGTATCTCCGGCCATCTCTTGCAGGATCAGCCGCCGGTTGCGCCCGGAGCGGGGCAGGAAGCCGTGGAAGCGGAAGGGCTGCGGAGGAAGGCCGCTGGCGCACAGCGCGGCCGTGATGCTCGATGGCCCCGGCACGGGCACGATGCGCAGGTCGGCTCGCCTGGCTGCGGCCACGAGATGATAACCGGGATCGCTCATCAGCGGTGTGCCGGCGTCGGAGACCAGAGCCACGTCCTCGCCGTCCTGAAGCACGCGCAGAATGCGCTGGCTCATGGAGGCCTCGTTGTGTTCATGCAAGGCGACCATTGGGGTCTTGATTCCATAGCGCCGAAGCAGCCTTCCCGTGGTCCGGGTGTCCTCGGCGGCAATGAGATGGACCCGCTTCAGGATCTCGACCGCACGGAACGTGATGTCCGCAAGGTTTCCAATCGGGGTGGCCACGATGAACAGTTGGCCACCGGCTGTTGGCTGACTAGAATCCGAATTCATAGGCAGGAAGACCATACCGCTGATGGGAGGTGGCATCAAATGCTGAAGCGATTGCTCATGCTGGGCATGGGGCTGGGGCTAGCGCTCATGGCCGCCTCCTGCGGGCCGAAAAAGCCGGCCCTGGTGATCACGCCCAAGCAGCCATCGCCGTCGGTGACACTGGCACCGCCTCCCCGCAAGTCGCGCGCCCTGATGGCTTTGGTTGAGCAGGCAAGGGTTGCGGAAGATGTGGCCGATCTGCTGCCTGCTTTCGATGCCTACATTCTGGGAGATGACCCTGTTCTGCGCGATGAGGCGCGATATCGCAGGGTTCAGGTCATGCTGGAGCAGCATGTGCCGGGCGCCTATCGCGAGGCCCAGATCGTCCTGGCCGAATTGCCCGGGCATGCCCTGGCCCCGTATGCCCGGTTTTGGCTTGCCCGGTGGTGGGCCGAACAAGATAACCACGAGCGGGCCCTGCATGAGCTTGAGGGCGTTCTGCGCCATCCGGCCCTGACCGCCGAGCTGGCGGAAAGAGCCCTGGGCCTGGGCGCCTCAAGTAGCGAGCAGGTCGATGCTCAGGAGGCCGTGGCCTGGCTGTTGACCGCGGCCAGCCTTGACGTCACGAGGCGCGAGGAGTGGTTGCGGCTGGCCAGTCGGCGGATCAGCGCCGAGGACCTCGCGCAGTTGCATGAGCGAGGCGACCTGGATGCCGCCCTTCTGGCCGGGCTTGATGTCCAGTTGGCGCGTCGCTTTCTCATGCAGGGAAGAATGGACATGGTGCGCCGCATTGATGATTGGTTGGCAGGCCTGCCTGCCCCACGGGCATGGCGTCGCCAGGTCCATCGTTGGGCTTCCGGCGTTTCGAGGCCGGCAAGGATCGGCGTTCTGCTTCCCCTGACGGGGGCATATGCCCGGTATGGATGGGCTGCCTTGCGCGGCATGCGCATGGCCCTGGCCGGTGGTCGGGAACAGGCCGTGCTGCGCATCGAGGATACGGCCGGCGATCCAGCCCGTTGCGTGGCCGCCTATGAGCGGCTGCATGGGGAAAACGTGGATATCATCGTTGGTCCGTTGCTGAAGTCGAGCACGCAGGCGCTTGCCGGTCACCTGCATGGCGATGTGCCCGTGATTGCGCTGACCAATGCCGTCGATCTCGCGGGAAGTTCACCGGCCCTGTTTGTGCATACGCTTTCGCCTCTGGCGCAGGCCCAATTCATTGCAGCCCATGCCTTGGAGCATGGGGTGCATCGGTTTGCGGTCATCGAGCTGGACAGACCGGGCAGCAGGCAGGAAGGCGATCGTTTTGCGCAAACGCTTGAGGCCATGGGCGGTGAAGTTCTGGACACGCTCGTGTTGCCCGTCGATGAGATTGATGTCCGCGACCGGCTGAGCGAACTGAAGATGCGGACCGATGATGAGCAGAGGCTTGCGGAGCTGGATGAGGAACTGGATGTCTTCCTGCCCGAGGCGGCCCTCGAACCGCGCGTGCCCACGATGCTGGATGCCCTGTATTTGGCCATGCCCGGACGCAGGGTGGCCCTGATCGCCGGCCAGTTGGCTTATTCCGACCTGACCGGCATCATGCTGTTCGGCAGCAGTCTTTGGGATGATGGCCATCTTCTTGATGATCGCGGTCGCTATCTGAACCGCGCGCGCTTTGCGCGGCCGGCCGAGGATGCCTCGATCGAGTCCCGGCTTCGCGAGATCCGCTTCCTGTATCGGCAGGCATGGGGAAAGGGGCAGCCCGGCAAGCTGTCGCTTCTGGCCTATGATACGGCCCAGCTCGCCATTGTCGTTGCAGGCCGCCTCGGACTGTCGGGGCGCCAGGCGATCAGGGCGCTGCATGATCAAACGGGCTTCCCTGCCGTGACCGGCGAGGTGACGTTTGATGCCCTTGGCGCCGGTCAGAAACGCATGATCATGTACAGGATCGCCAACGGCGAAATCGTGCCCGCCAGCTAGCCCGGACGTTTCATGATGACCATGCGCCGGGATTTGAAATGTCGAAACCCAAAAAGGGGCTGCATTGCCCTCGCCTGAAATATGCCCATCAGAGCAAAAATGACCCTCAATCCGTTCCGTCAAACCCAGTAAGCGCCATTCTCGCCCAAACGAGCAGCCAGACCACGAGCCTCGCCGTCAGTAAACTTCCCCCAAATCCCTTCCTTCAATGGCAGTCATGAAAAATCCGGGCTAGCCGGCCAGTTTGTCATCGGCGACGTGATAGGTCGGATCCTCCTCGACATTGACCTCGACGAGCTCCCCCGCCTTTTCCAACAGCAGCCGGCATTCCGGAGACAGATGTCGCAGGCGCAACTGCTTGCCGGCCCTGGTGTATTTTTCGGCAAGATTGTCGATGGCCTCAATGGCCGAGTGATCGGCAACGCGCGAATGGGCGAAATCAATAATGACCTCTTCCGGGTCCTCGGCCGGGTTGAACAGCTCGGCGAAGCGGTGCGTCGAGGCGAAGAACAGGGGGCCGTGGAGTTCATAGACGCGCACGCGGGAGCCCTGCTCGGTTGTTTCGGTTCGCTGCGTGACGTGGATATGGCGGGCCTGTTTCCAGGCGAACACGAGCGCGGATGCGATGACCCCGATGATGACCGCCGTGGCCAGATCCGAGAATACGGTGACGACCGCAACCAGAATGCCGACGAAGGAGTCCTCGGGAGGGATTTTGTTCAGCAGGTTGAAGCTGCCCCACTCGAACGTGGCCAGGACGACCATGAACATCAGGCCGACCAGGGCCGCAATGGGGACCATTTCGATCCAGTCGGAGGCAAACATGATGAACATGAGCAGGAAGAGCGCGGCGGCGATGCCGGAAAGGTTGCGCAGGCCGCCCGATGAGACATTGATCATGGTCTGGCCGATCATCGCGCATCCGCCCATGCCGCCGAAGAAGCCGTTGACCAGGTTCGCGACGCCTTGACCGATGGACACCCGGTTGCCCTGCCCGCGTGTGCCCGTCATTTCATCCACGACGGTCATCGTCAGCAGGGATTCGATCAGGCCCACGCCGGCCAGGATGAAGGCATAGGGCAGGATGACGACCAGGGTATCGAGGTTCCATGGCACATCGGGTATATGAAACGCGGGGAATCCGCCGCTGATGTCGGCGATGTCGCCGACCGTTCGCGTATCGACATGGCCGAGGATGACAATGGCCGAGATGGCGATGATTGCGGCCAGGCCTGCGGGAATGGCGCGCGTGAGCCTTGGCAGCAGGAACATGATGGCCATGGTCAGCGCGACTAGCCCGAGCATCGTGAACAGCTCATGCCCGGACATCCAGTGGCTGACACCATCCGCATCCTCGATGCGGAAATGGTCGAGCTGGGCCAGGAAGATCACGATGGCCAGGCCGTTGACGAAGCCGAGCATGACCGGATGGGGAACCATGCGGATGTATTTGCCGAACCTGGCGGCACCGAATGCGATCTGCAGCAGACCTGCGAGCATGATGGTGGCAAACAGGTATTCCACACCATGCTGCTTGACCAGTGCAACCATGACCACGGCCATGGATCCGGTGGCGCCCGAGATCATGCCCGGTCGCCCTCCGATCAGTGAGGTCACAAGCCCCATCAGGAAAGCGCCATACAGGCCGACCAGCGGGTTGACCCCGGCCACGAAGGCAAAGGCCACGGCCTCGGGTACCAGGGCAAAGGCGACGGTCAGGCCGGAAAGGATATCGTCCCTGGCACGCGCGGCATGGTCATAGTATAATTGAAACATAGCATCTCCTGCGTCCTTTGTGTCGCGGGGCGGCGCACTCTAGCCGTCCCTGGCCCGATCTCAACAGCAGCCGCTCCATCCGGCGGCTTCGACAGCCTTCGACGTTGCCGGCGGGCAAGGCTAGGCTAAGGGCCAATGAAGGCAGAAACGCAGGGTCCGACGTCCATTCCTCTGAAGGGGCCGTTTTTCCGGGGCAGCAAGCGGCTGCGGATTGCGCTGATTGGGCAGCCCAACAGCGGCAAGAGCACGCTGTTTGACGCCGTGGCCAGCACCAGCGTCGATCATGGCCGGCTGCCGGGAACGGACAAGGCCTATCAGCGTTGCGTGGTTCAGATCGGCATGGATGAAGTCGAGCTCGTCGATCTTCCCTCGCTGGTGACGCTGCGTAACCTGAGCGGTGACGATCTCGAGGGGTTGAAATATCTGCTCTGGGGCGATGCCCGTCCCGAGGTGTCCGCGCATGAGGGGCGGGAGCCCCTGCCTTCGTTTTCCCGGCCCGATGTGTTGATCCATATCGTCGATGCCAGCACGCTGCATCGCCATCTGGAGCTTACGCTGGAGCTCATTGAGCTTGGTTTGCCCATCGTGCTCGGCCTGAACATGATGGATGAAGCCAGACGCAAGGGCGTGCGCATCGATGTTGCCGCGCTGGAGCGGGAACTGGGTATTCCGGTCGTGCCGATGACCGCGATCAAGGGCCTGGGCATTGCGAGACTGTTCGAAACGGCCGTCAAGGTCGTGCGCAACGGGCAAAACCCGTTGCCGCAGCCTTCAAGTCCGCATATTCGTCAATGGGCGGAGGATATTCGGCGCGTCGTCGATCGGCCCGAGGTGCACCGCGCCTTCCGCGTGCCGTTGCCTTTCCTGGTTCGCCAGCTCAAGCAAAAGGACAGGTATTTCATGCAGGAGCTACGAGGTCATTTCCCAGCGCTGGCGGAACGCCTCGAGCAGATCCATGCCAGGGCGAAAGCGGCCCTGCAACGCCCCCTGCATGATGAGGTTGCGGCGGATTACCATGATCGCGCGGCACGCCTGTTTGCCAGTGCAGCCGAGATTACCGACCGCTCGAGGACCATCACCTGGGAGGACAGGCTGGATGCGCTGTTTCTTCATCCCCGGTGGGGGCTGGTCGGCAGCCTGGGACTGTTCGCGCTGGTCATGTTTCTGGTCTTCGAGGTGAGCACGACCATCGATGCCATGACCGCGGCCCGGCTTGCCGAGTGGGTGGCGCAGTGGGAACCCCGGGATGCCATTGGCATCGTTGGCCGGGCCGTCGTCGATGGCCTGGTGGGCCTGGTCGGCATCGTGATTCCTTACATGCTGCCGCTGGTGTTGATGCTGGTGATGCTGGAGGAATCGGGGGTCATGCAGCGCGTGGCCTTCGTGGTCGACAGGTTCTTTCATTATATCGGTCTGCATGGCAAGGTCGCCGTGCCGTTCCTGCTGGGCCTGGGCTGCAATGTTCCGGCCATTGCATCCACGCGCGGCGTCGTGGCTGGCAGGGACCGGATCGTTGCCTCCCTGCTGATCACATTTGTTCCCTGTTCCGCGCGTTCGGCCATCGTGCTGGCGCTTGGCGGCAAGTATCTCGGTGGCCTCGGCGTGTTCGGCGTGTTCATGCTGGATCTTCTGATCATCGCCCTGCTTGGCAAGCTGCTGGTGCGCCGGTATCCGGAGATTGCTCCCGGCCTGATCCAGGAGATTCCTCCCTATGCCTGGCCCCGTCTGTCCCGGGTGCTGCGGGCCACCTGGCAGCGCACACAGGATATCCTGACCATCGTGACGCCCTTGCTGGTTGCCGGTTCAGTCGTGTTGGCCCTGCTGCATTTTTATGGCGCCGATGCCTGGATCAACATGGCGTTTTCCCCGGTGACACATTGGGTTCTTGGGCTTCCGGAGGAGCTGGGGGTGCCCATCCTGTTTGGCGTGCTGCGCAAGGAGCTGTCCCTGCTGATGGTCTATCAGGCGCTTGGCACCTTTGATGTGGGAGCCGTGCTCGACTGGGTCCAGATCAGCGTCTTTCTGGTGTTTCTGATGTTTTATGTGCCCTGCATTTCGACGTTTGCGGTCATGCTGCGCACGATCGGCCGCAGGGAGGCCCTGTTCTCCATCATATTGTCCATCGGCGTGGCTCTGGTTTGCGCCACCATCGTGCGTTTGTTGCTCGAGACATGGCGCTTGCTTTGGCCCTGATCAGCGGCTGCGGTCGAGCCGTTTGCCAAGTTTCTCCCTGTATGCGGGATCATCCAGGGTCGAGGGTGCGCCGGGTCGCGAGCAACCCAGGCGCAACTTCAGCATTTCCAGCCTTTTCGAGAGCCTCGCCTGCTCGTCGCGTTCTTCGGTCAGGGCCAGGAGCTGCTCGATCGAATGGATCTCCCTGCGCAGGGCGACCTCGGGAGGAACAAAGCCGGCGTTTTTCAGCACCCTGTAGCTCATGCGCAACTCGGCCGGCATGAACGGATCGTCATCTTCGAGCCGCAGCGGACGTCCCGCCCCCGGCAAATGATCCAATTCGCCCCGTTCCAGGGCCTCACGGATCTTTCGCTCCGCCAGCCATTCGATGACGCCCATCAGCGCAAGGCCTGCACAGGGTTTCGGTTCAGGGCCAGCCCAATTGGCGCAGGCCGACGGCCAGCCAGGGGGCAAGCTGGATGCAAGCCGTGTCATGGGGCACGGAGTCCGTGCTGTGGATAGCCTGGATGCCGGCCCGATGAAGACGCCTGATGCCCGCTCTATCGGCCAGGCAATGGGTTACCACGCATTCGATGCTGCGCGCACCAAGGCCCCTCAGCGTCTCGGCAGCCTGCGCCAGGGTTTCGCCGCTGCTGATGATGTCATCGACAAGGATGCAATGGCGCCCCGTAATCGGGGCTTCGGGGAAATCGACGATCACGTCACGGTCGGCAAGCCGAAGCTTGCGGCCAACGAGATAATCCAGTTGGCAGCGGGCGGCCAGGGCGGCCACCCATGGCTCGGATTCCTCATCGGGTCCAACCAGGAGGCACGCGTTTGGGTCCTGTTCGCGTAGCATGGAGGCGATGGCCTCGGATGCCGAAATGGCCAGGGTCTTCTTCATGGGGATGGTCTGTTCGAGGCGCTGGATGCGATGGAGGTGCGGGTCCACGGTCAACAGGGCGTCAAACAGGGAGGCCAGCCATTGTCCGATGATGCGCTGGCTGACGGCCTCGCCGGCCCGGAAGGCTTTGTCCTGCCGCATGTAGCACAGATAAGGAGCCACCAGCGCGATTTCCTCTGCGCCATGTTCCCGGGCCGTTTCCGCAGCCAGCATGAGGTCGATGAGTTTTGCATTCGGATTGTTCAGGCTGCGGCAGATGATCAATCTGCTTGCCAGCGGCAACGGCAGGCGAAGGCGGTGCTCGCCATCCGGGAACCGATGGACCTCGATGTCATGGTAGGGCAGGCCCAGCGCCTCGGCTAGCCTGCGGGCGGGCGCCGAGTAGTCGGGAAAGCCGAGAAACTGGATCATAAGCCGTAGCTGTACATTGTCATGTCCTCGGCCTGGCCGATTTCATAGCCCGGGTTCTGCGTGCACAGTTCGCGGGCAAAGCGCAGGTCGGGCGGAAACTCTGCATGCACGCGGTAGAGCACGTCTCCGACATTGACCTGATCGCCGAGCTTGCGACGGATGTCAACGCCCGCGCCCTTGTCCATGGGGGCGCCGGCCAGGCGGGCGATGCGCGCCAGGTTCTTGTTGTCGATACCGATGACGGTTCCGGAGCGGCTGGCCAGGACATTGAAATGCAGTCGACCGGGCCTGGGAGCGTCCGGCGCACGTCCCTGGCTTTCAATGATCTGTTGCATGCGCATGGCGGCCCGACCGGATTCCAGGATGTCCCGCGCAATGCTATAGCCCTGTCCGCCCCGCACATCCGGGTCGAATTCAATGATCCTGCCGGCTAGCCGCAGGGACTTTTCCCTGAGGTCAGCTGGCGCCTTCGGGTCATTGGTCAGGACCTGCATGACATCGCGCGTTTCCAGCACGGGGCCGATGCCGCGGCCAATGGGCTGCCGCCCGTCAGTGATGACGACCTCGACATGGATGCCGATTCGGTCTCCCACGTATTCGAACAGCTTGCGCAGACGAAGTGCATCGCGCATGTGTCGTACCTTGGCCGTGGGGCCCACGGGAATGTCGATGATCAGGTGCGTCGAACCGGCCGCGATCTTCTTGGCCAGGATGGAGGCCACGAGCTGGCCCTGGGAGTCCATGGCCAGAGGGCGCTCGACGGCGATCAGGATGTCGTCAACGGGCGCCAGCCTTGCCGTTCCGCCCCAGGCCAGGCATCCGCGGTGGGCATGAACGATTTCTCGCATGCGCGCAGGGCCGATTTCCACGTTGGCCAGCACCTCCATGGTATCCGCCGTCCCGGCTGGCGAAGTGATCGCTCGACTGGAGGTTTTGGGAATCAGCAGTCCATGGGCCGCGACAATGGGGACGACGATCATCGAGGTGCGGTTGCCGGGTATGCCGCCGATGCAGTGCTTGTCAGCCACGAGATCCTCGTCCCATTGCAAACGTTCCCCTGTTTCGGCCATGGCCCGGGTCAGATAAAGCACCTCATCCCGATCCAGTCCGGTCTGGCCCGAGGTGACGATGAAGGCCGCCATTTCGATCTTTGAATAGCGGTTGGCCGCGATGTCTTGGGCAATGTCCCTGTATTCCTGCTGATTCAGCCGTTCTCCTGACAGCTTTCTGCGCACGGCTTCCATCGAGCGCGGCGGTTCGGCATGACCGATGGCAACCCTGTCCCCTTCGTTCAGGCCTAGCTGCTCGAAGGCCTGCTCGGAGAGGCCGAGTTCCTGTGGCTCGATGATGCGGGCATCATCGACGACATTGAGCACGGCAAGGATGCTCCGTTTTCCCCGTCGGACCTCCAGTTTGCTCAGGGCCTGGAAGCCTTCGGTCCGATAAAGCGGGCAGTCCCGGTGCAGATAGGCCACATTTTCGTGGTAGGTGTCGATGGCCAATCGGCGAAGCACCAATCGCTTGCTTTCCGGCATGGCTCAGTCCTTCTTTGAGGGCCGGTCGCCGAGAAGGGGCTTGATGAGCTCCATGGGCAGCGGAAACACGATCGTGGAGGAGCGGTCGCCGGCGATTTCGAGCAGGGTTTGCAGATAGCGCAGTTGCAGGGACTCCGGTTGTTCAGCCAGCTCCCTTGCGGCCTGCACCAGCGTGTCAGCGGCCTGTTTCTCGCCTTCAGCATGAATGATCTTGGCGCGCCGTTCCCGTTCGGCTTCAGCCTGGCGGGCCATGGCCCGGATCATGCTTTCGTCGAGGTCGATGTGCTTGATCTCGACATTGCTGACCTTGATGCCCCAGCTGTCCGTCTGGGCGTCGAGGATTTCCTGGATATCGCGGTTGAGCTTGTCGCGTTCGGCCAGCATCTCATCGAGTTCGTGCTGGCCAAGAACACTACGCAGGGTCGTCTGGGCAAGCTGGCTGGTTGCGGCAAAGAAGTCTTCGACATTGATGATGGCCTTTTGCGGATCAATGACGCGGAAATAGATGACCGCGTTGACCTTGACGGAAACATTGTCACGGCTGATCACATCCTGCGTGGGGACATCGAAGACGACCGTGCGCAGATCCACACGCACCATCTGCTGGATGACGGGGATGACCAGAATCAGGCCGGGCCCCTTGACCTTCCAGAACCGGCCAAGCTGGAAGATGACGCCGCGCTCGTATTCGCGCAGTACCTTCAGCGAGCTGGCCAGCAGGGCCAGGATCAGGAAAAGGACGATCATCAGTGCATTCATGGACAGCTCTCCTTTTGGCTTGTCGTGACGGGCTCTTTGCCCCCCGCCGGTTCGACGTTCAGGGTCAGGCCATGGACGGCCAGGATGCGCACCTTGTCACCGCGTCTGACGGGAAGCGCGCAGCGCGCCTTCCACAGTTCGCCCATGAGCCTGACGGTGCCGGTCCCGTCTGCTGCGAAGTCACTTTCTGCACGGGCCAGTTGGCCGATCAGCGTGGATGCGCCGCTGACAACAGGCCGCCTGCGCGCTTTCAGGGCCATGCCCACAATCAGGATGAAGAAGGCGGCACTCGACAGGCTCAGGCCGAGGATAAGCTGCCATGAGATGGCAAAGCCTGGGGCCTGCGTGTCCATGAGCATCAGCGAGCCAATGGCGAAGGCGAGGAGGCCCCCAAGCCCCAGGATGCCGAAGCTGGGAGCGAAGGCCTCGGCGATCATGAAGCCGATGCCGAGCAGGATCAGTGCCAGCCCCGTGAAATCGATGGGCAGCAGTTGCATGGCGTACAGGGCGAGCAGCAGCGAGATGCCGCCGATCACGCCGGGCAGCACGAAGCCGGGATTGGCCAGCTCGAAGAACAGGCCGTAAAGGCCCAGGAGCAGCAGGATGTAGGCGATGTTCGGTTGGGTGATCATGCCAAGCAGGCGGCTGCGCCAGTCGCGTTCGATGGTTTCCAGGATGGCGTCGCGTGTGTGAAGCGTCCTGGTCGAGCCGTCGGCCAGCGTGATGCTGCGCCCGTCGACACGATCCAGCAGCGCGTCGACGTTTTCGGCGATCAGGTCGATGACATCGGCGCGCAGGGCCTCGGAGGCGGACAGCGATGCTGCCTGGCGCACGGCCTTTTCAGCCCAGTCGGCGTTTCTGTGCCGCAATTCGGCAAGGCTGCGGATGTAGGCCACGGCATCATTGACCATCTTTCGATGCATGGCGTCATCATCGGATGAGCCCTCGTTTTTTCGTTTCTTCGCGGACCCCGGCAGTCCACCGATGGCAACGGGCGTTGCCGCGCCGAGATTCGTGGCTGGCGCCATGGCCGCGACATGGGCGGCATACAGGATATAGGTGCCGGCGCTGGCCGCCCGTGCGCCGGATGGCGCGACATAGGCCGCCACCGGCACGCTGGAGTTCATGATGGCGAGAATGATGCGGCGCATGGCCTGATCCAGTCCGCCCGGCGTGTCCAGGCGCAGAATGAGCAGCTCGGCGCGTACTTGCCCGGCCAGTCCGACGGCCTTTTCGACGTCCATGGCCGTGGCCGGCCCGATGGGCCCGTGGATGTCAAGAAGCAGCGCGCGGGAAGTGGAGGCGAACGCGCCTGTGGAGCCGATCGATATCAGCACCCATCCCAGGAGGCAGTGGAAGGCGCGGACCATGCCAACAGCATAGCAGAGGTGTCCGCGCGGGGGAAACGCAAGAAGGCCCGGCGACAATCCGCCGGGCCTTCTTGCCGATGGGCGCAAGGACATGCTTCAGAAGTGGTAGGCCACCTTGCCGGTGATGCCCCACATTCTGGCTTTTGAGCCCGGAGCGAATACCTTGCCCGCTCCAAGCTTGACCGGAAACAAGTACTGTACCCATTCCGCACCGATCGAGATGTTGTCATTGGCCATGTAGTCGAAGCCTGCGCCAAGGCTGGCGCCGCTCTTGGTCTTGGTCTGGGAGATACTTCCTGCAGCTGAGGTCCAGGTTCCCTTGATGCGTGCGGTGGTCAGGCCGGCAAGCATGAATAGATCGAGCTTGGACGTTGCCGGATATTTGAACTTTCCAAGCAATGAGAAAAAGGTTGGACTGGAGAAGGCAAGTGTGTTGCCGCCAGCGTAAGTTTTTTTGTCCTTGCCGGTGGCGCCGATGCGCATCTCAAAGGCCAGATAGTCGTTCACATTGGTGCCAAGATAGGCGAATGCTCCTGCGGATGCCTTTTTCTGGTCGATGCTATTGGCCTTGTAGTCGACACTGATCGTGCCCAGACCGATGCCCGCATAATAGGGGGCGTCCTGGGCCTGAGCTGTAGCTGAGCATGTCAGCATGCCCAGCGCCGCAATGAATTGGAATAATCGTTTTTTCATGCCTTTTTCTCCCTTTCCAGGCCGTTTCCCGGCCGTTTTTTTGGAGGCCGAAAACTAGGAGAAATTACTGAAACAAAGCTGAATGAAGATGCCAGCGCCTCAGGAAGTGAAGCTGATGACTACCCTGACGATTGCTAGCATCACCAGCAGGAGCAGCAGTCCTGCAAGCAGCAGGTTTGCGATGGCTTTCAAGATGGAAAAACGCTGCACTTCGCTGACCATCAGGACAGGCACGATGAGCGACCATGCCGTAAAGAGAAGTGCAAGCAGGCCAAGGAGGTGAATGACTACGGAGGGCAAGGCCCGAGAAAAGAAACTGGACAAGATATCAGGGAGCAAGGCCATGCTTGCAGCCGGGATCGACCAGATCAAAGCCGCCTTGAGCGCGTCGAACCCTGCCTTGCCGTCCAGCCATCGCCCAACCCAGTGCATGAACTTTGCTGCGGCCAGAACGAAGACAAAGGTTGCGATGGGCCCAAGAAGCGCGAGTGCGATTTCATCTTGGCTCAGGGGAGTGCTTTGTCGTTTGGCGATCCAATTGATGGCCGAGGCCATCAGAATGTTGGCGACGAGAAAACGATTGGGGTCGGTTGCGATGATCAAGGCAATGGCCTTTCGCGGACGCCAAATGGCCAATCCCCATGCCTGAATCAGACCAGGAATGCCCGCTGCAATTGCCTGCGTCTTGGCATGTTGGAGCGATGTCGCCTTCTCGGTCTGATCGTCGGCATCCATGCATGCGATGCTACGGCCAGGATGGATCCCTTTCCAGTTGGCAGCGCTTCTCTTTGCCCCCCATCTTGTTCGCGTGAATAAACAAAAAGCACCTGCGGAGACGCAGGTGCTTGATTTTACTGGAGCCGATGAGCGGACTCGAACCGCTGACCTGCTCATTACGAGTGAGCTGCTCTACCAGCTGAGCTACATCGGCCTATGCGTCGAGGCGCGCATTTTATCGCCAAATTCGGGAATGGGAACCATCAATTGAGGGAAACGGCCTGGATGGCCGCAAGCAGGGCCGGAGCGGCCGTTTCCGTTCGCAGGATCCGGGGTCCGAAACGCAGGTCTTCAAAGCCAAGCCCGGAAAGGATGTCCAGATCTGGCGGGCTCCATCCGCCTTCGGGTCCGATGGCCAGCGTGATCGTTTCAGCGCCCATGATCCGGTTGCGCATCTCGGCCCAGGAGCGGGCTCCCGCCGGATGCAGGCACAGGCGCAACCCTGGTGCCTCGATTTCATCAAGGTAGTGCCGCCAGTGCAGGGTGGGGATGCGGGTGCGCCCGCTCTGTTCGACGGCCTCGATGATGATTTTTCTCCAGCGGTTGAGGCGCTGGCTGAGCCTGGCGCCCTTAAGGCGCAGGGTGGATCGCTGTGTGTGTACGATCTGAAACGATGCGGCGCCCAGCTCGACGCCCTTTTGCAGCATGAACTCGATTTTCTCATTGCGGCAGGCGGCCTGCACGATGTGCATGTGCTTTTCCGGTTCGCGCGATATATCGGAGAATGCCTGGATGGAGGCGCGTGCATTCCTTTTGTCCAGGAGCTCGATGATGGCCTGAAATTCGCCGCCCCGGCCGTTGAACAGCACGATGGCATCGCCTGCGCGGCGACGCAGCACCTGTCTGAGGTATCGGGCCTGCTCGTCCGGGAGTTCGAGGGCGGTGCCGCTTTCCAGTTCGGCTTCGACATACAGCCTTGGAATCATGGCCCGGATTACGCCGCAAGCGGGGCATCGGCGCAAGTTCTTGACCAGGTGGCTGCAGCGGCGATGATGCGGACATGTTTTTTGGATCCTTGGATGGTCAGCCATGGATGCCGGTGCGGCGCTGGCGTCCCCAGGAAGAGGGCGTTGACCGCGACATGGCCGCCGTTCTGGGCGCGGCAGGTTCGTTGACGCGTTTTCTGGAACGGCATTACGGCATGCGCCTGGAGGTCAGGTTGCATGACCAGTTCGTGGATGCCATCCGGCCCGATGAGGCTGAGTTGCTGGGCTGCGTGGCCGGGGAGACCGGGCTCAGGCGCAGGGTTTCGCTGCTGCATCGAGGGTCGGTCATGTTTGACGCCGAATCCGTGTTGCCCCTGTCCGAATTGCCCGCGCAGTTGATGGCGGAGCTGGAGGAGGGCAAAAAGCCCCTGGGCAATCTTCTGCTCGATCGCGGCCTTTCGCTGTCGCGCTCCGACCTCAGCGTTGTGCGCCTGCAGACCTCGGATGCCTACAATGCGCGCTGGGCGCGACGATCGGTTCTGAAATCGCCATCGGGAACGCGAGCGCTTGTGGTGGAGGTCTTTCATCCGGAAATCTGGCGGCGGATTTCCGCCTCGGGACGGCGCTACGCGCGATGAGGCTTCAGCCTGTCGGACGCCCGCAGGACTGGGCTCATCTCCTGCGCATCGATCGTCCCGTTGGATACTGGCTGCTGCTGTGGCCCACGCTTTGGGGGCTGCTGGCGGCTTCCCATGGGCAGCCGCAGTTTCGCCATTTCGTGATCTTCGTTGCAGGCGTGTTTCTGATGCGTTCGGCTGGTTGCGTGATCAACGATTTCGCCGATCGCTCATTCGATCCGCATGTGGAGCGCACGAAGGATCGCCCGATAGCCGCGGGACGCATTGCGCCGGGTGCCGCCCTTGCGGGTTTCGTGCTGCTGATGCTGCTGGCCCTGCTGCTGGTCATGCAGACATCGGTGCTGGTCGTGGGGCTTGCCATTGTCGGCGCCTTCTTGGCCTCCCTGTATCCGTTCCTCAAGCGTCACACCCATTTCCCGCAGGCGTGGCTGGGCATGGCCTTTGGTTGGGGCGCCGTCATGGCTTGGGCGGCGGAGCGGGGGACGGTGCTCGATGCGGTCGAGCCCTGGCTGCTTTTTCTCGCCAATGTCTTCTGGTCGCTTTGCTACGATACGGCCTATGCGCTGGCTGATCGGGAGGATGATCGCCGCATTGGCGTCAAATCGACGGCGCTGTGGTTTGGCGAGCGGGCCGTGCCGGCGATTGTCATGCTGGGCGCAGGGTGCCTGGCCTTGCTTGCCGTTGCGGCGTGGATGCATGGCGGCTTCTGGGTCTGGGTGGGGTGGATGCTGGCTGCGGCCTATCAGGCTTTTCTGAGCTATGAAATCATCCGGCGCGGGGAGTCCTTCGGGTTTTCCTTTTTTCTGCGTTCGCACTGGATGGGCCTGCTGTTTGTGCTGGGGCTGCTTGCCGAGGGCTTGTTTCCCTGATGCCCTGAGCCTATAATGCCAGATGCTTGCAGGGGGCGATCGGTTTCGACGGAGATGCTGAACCCTGTGGGGCATGCCGGGATGGCACTCTCGTTAAAAAGGCCACTGGCAATAACTGCCAACGACGACGTAGAACTCGCTTACGCTGCGTAAGTGACCCTGCCGGACAGCTTGCCCATCGGCTGGTCGGACAGGGACATGCAAGATGGGCTCGCTCCGACGGCTGGAGGCTCGTGGCCGCGGAGTCAGACCTTAACGAACCGGCCTGCCGGTTGCTTTGTCCATTCAGTTTCCGGCGGGTGCATTGAGAATGGACTAAGCATGTAGAACCACAGGCTGATGGTCTTCGGACGCGGGTTCGAATCCCGCCGCCTCCACCAGATCGGGAGAACCGCCGTCAGGCGGTTTTTTTTACGTTTCCACATCCGGAAATGAGGATACACTGCCCCCTTGAGTGGAGAGAATCATGGGCTGTTTGCATGTTGTCTGATCTTTTAGCCATCGCGAACGGCATGACCGTTGCATGCGCGATGCGCGAGGATATCGCCGTCCTGAAAGCAGCGATGATGTTGTCGGGTTGCTTGGTCATGATGCTGTACCTGCGGCAGGAGCATAACCTGCCGGTTAGCATCTAGTGGTGTCGGGTATGATGGCTGCGGGTAGCATGACTCTGGTCCAGGCATTCAAGGCTCTGGGGGATCCGGTGCGGCTGCGACTGTTTTACCTGTTGGCCAGCTGCGATGAGCTGTGCGTCTGTCATCTGACCGAGGCGTTGGAACTGCCGCAAAGCACGGTTTCTCGCCATCTGGGCGTGCTCCGGCATGCGGGGCTGGTGGTCGCCCGGCGTGATGGGAAATGGATGCACTACCGGCTGGCCGGAGAACTCGCCGGCCAACTGGCGGCCTTGGTGACGCAGACCGAGGATGTCCAGCTGGCTACCGATTTCGGCCGCCTGCAGGCTGTGCTCGGCGACTGCACACCTGTCTGAAGGTCCTTCTTTCATTTACATATCCGCATAGACGAATATAATTCGCCTCCGATTCCATTGACCGGAGGTGCGGCATGAGCGATACAAGGCAGGTGATGGGGCTGTTCGCCCGCTATCTGACGCTTTGGGTCTTCCTGGCCATCGTGGCCGGCATTGCGCTCGGCAATCTCGCACCGGGGCTGTTCCATGCGCTGGGTGGCATGGAGGTTGCGCACATCAACCTGCCGGTGGCGGTGCTGGTCTGGGCCATGATCCTGCCCATGCTGCTGAAGATCGATTACTCGGCGCTGCACGAGGTCTGGCATCATCGCCGCGGCATCGGCGTGACGCTGGCCGTGAACTGGCTCGTCAAGCCGTTCTCGATGGCGCTCTTGGGTTTCATCTTCCTGCACCTGCTGTTTGCCGACTGGTTGGACCCGGCGCGGATCGACGACTACATCGCGGGGCTGATCCTGCTGGCCGCCGCGCCTTGCACGGCCATGGTCTTTGTCTGGTCGCGGCTCGTGAACGGCCATCCGCAGTTCACGCTCACGCAGGTGTCGCTCAACGACGTGATCATGATCTTCGCCTTTGCACCCATCGTTGGCCTGTTGCTCGGCGTCGCCTCGGTGACCGTGCCTTGGGTGACGCTGTTTCTTTCCGTGCTCATGTATATCGTGATTCCGGTGGTCGTTGCCTACGCGCTGCGCAGCATATTGCTGGCGCGCGGCAAGCTCGATGAGGTGCTGCACATGATGGACCCGGTGTCGATGGCGGCGCTGGTGATCACGGTCGTGCTGCTGTTCGGCTTCCAGGGCGAGCAAATCGTGCGCCAGCCACTGCTGATCCTGCTGCTGGCGATTCCGATCACGGTGCAGGTCTATTTCAACTCCATGCTGGCCTACTGGCTCAACCGCAGGCTCGGCGTCGCGCACGAGGTGGCCGGCCCCTCGGCGCTGATTGGCGCGTCGAACTTCTTCGAGCTGGCCGTGGCGGCGGCCATCGCGCTGTTCGGCTTCGA
>WFOK01000029.1 GCA_015488115.1 Mariprofundaceae bacterium | reverse complement strand
GCAAGCTGGATCCGTACAAGCCGGTGGTGGATCAGCTGTTGTCGGAGAATGTGTGGAATGCGGAAGTGATTCTGCGCCAGATTCAGGCGTTGGGCTACGACGGCAAGATCAGCATTCTCAGGGACTACATCCGCCCCAAGCGTGCCCTGCGCGCATCGTCTTCCAAGGCCACGGTGCGCTTTGAGACTCCACCTGGCAAGCAGATGCAGGCCGATTGGTCCACGGTGATGACTCGGGTTGGAGGCAAGAGGAGCAAGGTGCATTTTTGCGTGAGCACTCTGGGTTATTCCCGGCGCTTTTATTTCGGTGATCACCGGAAAAAATACGTCGGCGTTGACACGCTCGCGTACTTCGTTGTTCCAGATGACGCTCCAGCTTCTTGCAGTGGTAATAGGTGGACGGCGCGATCGGCAACACGGCACAGATCGGCTCGACACCGCACTCACCTCGATGGCGGTCAATGAAACCCACCATCACCTCCGTTTGCGGTCGAACTCCGCCTGGGCGAAAAAAGCCGCCGCCTTGCGCAGGATCTCGTTCGCGCGCCTGAGCTCGCGGTTCTCCCGCTCCAGCTCCTTCAGGCGCTGGCGATCTTCCGAGCTCGCGCCAGCCCTGACGCCCGAATCAATCTCCGAGCGCCGAACCCACTTTCTCAATGTCTCCGGCGAGCATCCAATCTTCGATGGCACCGAAACAATCGCTGACCACTGGGACGGATGCTCCGGCTCGCTCGTCAGAACCAATCGAACCGCTCGCTCTCGCACTTCCGGGGAATAATCTCGCTTGTCTGTTCATCGGCCAAACCTCTCAAGTGTTTTGGCCTCCGACAAACCCGGGGCGGTTCAGCTTTCGGCTGGCAAGAATCTAGCCTGGATCGCCCAGGAGATGGGGCACACCAATTCGCAAATGGTTCACCGGAAATATGCGCGCTATATCGAAAGCTATGACCCGAACCTCATCCGCGTCGAACTCGGCCGCATGTCCCGAATTCGTCACACGCGTTGGCCAGAAAATGAAAAAGCCCCTGTTCTTACAGGGGCTTGAAATGGTGGCGCTTCAGGGACTCGAACCCCGGACACGCGGATTATGATTCCGCTGCTCTAACCAACTGAGCTAAAGCGCCTCTGACATCGCTGTCTTTGGAAGGCCGCATTTTAGTGTCCGGTCTGTGCGCGTCAATGGCCTTATCCGTCGCTTTCGCCAAACTGGTTTGGTATCGTTCGCCCACCTTCAGCAACAGGAGTGTGTGCCGGTGACTCAGAATTCACAACCCAAAGACGCTAAGCGCTTGCGTGTCCTCTCGGGCATGCGCCCCACCGGTAAGCTTCACCTTGGCCACTACAAGGGCGTGCTGGAGAATTGGCTGGCCTTGCAGGACCGGCATCAATGTCTTTTCTTCGCCGCCGACTGGCATGCACTGACAACCGACTACGCCAATCCGGAAATCGTCCGCGCCACGATCTGGGACATGCTCATCGACTGGCTCGCCGTCGGCATCGAACCCGGCAAGGCCATCGTGTTCATCCAGTCTGAAGTTCCGGAGCATGCTGAACTTCACCTGCTGTTTTCCTTCATCACGCCGCTTTCATGGCTGGAGCGCGTGCCGACCTACAAGGACCAGATCGACCAACTCAGGGAAAAGGACCTGGGCACCTACGGCTTCCTCGGTTACCCCCTGCTGCAGGCCGCAGATATCCTGATCTATCAGGCCGAGGCCGTACCCGTTGGCGAGGATCAGGTTCCACATGTGGAGCTGACACGGGAAGTCGCGCGCCGCTTCAACCACCTGTACCGACAAGGCATACCGCCACTGTTCCCCGAGCCGGCATCACTGCTCATGCCCGCCTCCAAGCTCCCGGGCCTGGACGGGCGCAAGATGAGCAAATCCTATGGGAACACCATTGAGCTCTCGGAAGAATGGAAAATCACTGAAAAAAAGATCAAAACCATGCCAACCGATCCGGCCCGCGTGAAGCGGACCGACCCCGGCAATCCGGAAAATTGTCCTGTCTGGGACTTTCACAAGGTCTATTCAAGCGAGGAAGAGCGCGCATGGGTGCAAGAAGGCTGCACGACGGCTGCCATCGGCTGCCTGGAGTGCAAGGGCTGCCTGCTCAAGCATCTGGAAGAGGAGCTGCAGCCCATCCGCGCCCGGCGCTCCGAGATCGCCGCGCATCCCGATGATCTGCACGATATCGTTCGCGCGGGCAACGAAAAGGCCCGTCGCCTGGCCATGAGGACCATGGACAAGGTGAGACGCTCATTGAAAATGAGCTATCGGGTTTGATGACATCGGGCGAAACACTTCGGGAACACCAAGCGCCTGCCAGGGCCCTGCCCGATGTGCGCCTGGAACAGTTCGAGGGCCCGCTGGATGTCCTGTTGCATCTCATTCGCAGCCAGGAACTCGATATCTTCGATATCCCGATCGCCTTGATTGCCCGCCAGTACATGGAGATTCTCGAACGGCAAACCGCCATTGACCTGGAAGCCGCTGGGGACTACTTGGTCATGGCCAGCACATTGATGCAACTGAAATCCCGCATGCTGCTTCCGCGCCAGGAAACGGACGATGAGGGCAATGAGATTGACCCGCGCCAGGAACTGGTGGCCCAGTTGATTGCCTATGAGCAGTTCCGTGCCCTCGCAGCCGAACTCGATGAACGCCCCCGAGTTCTCCGGGATATTTTTCTGCGCCCGATCTTCCCCGAAGCCGACGAGGTCCAGCGCCCCCTCCCCGAGGCCGACCTCTCCATGCTGTTGACCGCATTCCGCCGGGTGCTGCGACGCATAGGCGGCGAGGTGAGGCATCGGATCTTCACGGAAACGATCAGCGTCCGGGAACAAATGGGAAGACTGCTGGAACGGCTGCAACTGGGGCGGGTTGATCTGCATGAGTTCCTCGGAGAACAACCGGGCAAGGAGGCCTTGGTCACAACCATGTTGGCCCTGCTTGAGCTATGGAGACAACAGGCGATTGTCGTCATACAATCCGAGTCGTATGGTCCGATAACGCTGCTGCGCCGTGAGGAAGAACATGCTGAAACGACAGGTTGAGGCACTCATCTTCGCCTCCGATGTGCCGCTGAGCCTGCAACGCCTGAGAGAGCTCACACAGGCCTCAAGCAACGAGATTCATCAGTCGCTGGCCGAACTGCAAACGGATTACGCCGATCGCGGCATACGCCTGTGCAGAATTGCCGAGGGCTGGCAATTCAGGACGGATCCGGAGCAGGCGGAGGTGGTGCGACGCCTGTGGGAGACCCGCCCGCCGAAGCTTTCACGCGCCCTGCTGGAAACCCTGGCCATCATCGCCTACCGGCAGCCAGTCACACGCGCGGAAATCGAGGCATTGCGCGGCATCAAGACATCGAGTTCCGTCATCGCAACATTGCAGGAACGCGGCTGGATCAAGGTCGTCGGACGCAAGGAGGTTCCAGGACGACCTCAACTGCTGGCCACGACCCGGCAGTTCCTCATTGACTTCGGACTCAATTCACTGGATGACCTGCCCGATGCCTCCCAGCTTCTGGATGAAGGAGAAATCGAACAGCTCGTTCTCGAGAACATCACGGATGCCAGGAAGGAAGCCGTTGAAACCCAAGAGAAGCCGTAAGCCCCGAAAGGAAGGGCGAACAGGGGATATTCGCATCAATCGTTTTCTCGCCCAATGCGGGCTATGCTCCCGTCGGGTTGCAGACGCCTGGGTCGCCGAAGGCAGGGTCAGCATCAACGGCAGGGTTATCAAGCAACCCGGCCTGCGCGTGGGACCCGAGGATCGGGTTTGTGTTGACGGCGTCCCGGTGGGACCGAAAACGCGGCATACCTATATCCTGTACAACAAGCCAAGGGGGCTGATCTGCTCACGCAAGGATGACCGGGGGCGTCCGCTTATTTATGATCAGCTTGATGTCCCCCCCAATGTCCAGAGCGTGGGCAGGCTGGACATGGACACCGAAGGGCTGCTTCTCCTCACAGATGATGGCGAGCTTGCCAGGCTGCTGACCAGCCCCGGCATGCGCCTTCCCCGCGAATACCGCGCCCGGATCCGGGGTCACCTGTCACTTGAGGAACTGGCCATGCTGCGCCGCGGCGGTCTTGATATCGGCCGGGGAGAAACCAGCGACCCCTGGGAGGTTATCGTCGATGCCGAATCGGGGAGCCATAGCTGGCTGACCCTGACGATTCACAGGGGGCGTTGGCGCGAGGTCCGTCGCACACTGGAATCCCTTGGACATCCGGTTCGCCGTCTGATCCGGACGCGTTTCGGCCCGCTGCGCCTGGATCCGGAAATGCCCCGGAATGCCTGGCGGAATCTGACGCGTAAGGAAATCCGGCAATTGAAGAGAGTGGTTCACCTGCGTGAGGCATGATCTGCTGACCCTCTATCGGCGCCTGTACGACGCCTATGGACCGCAGCACTGGTGGCCGGCGGACTCCCCCTTTGAGGTTTGCGTCGGCGCCATATTGACCCAGAACACGAACTGGTCCAATGTCGAGAAGGCCATCGCTCGCCTGCGTCAAGCAGATGCCCTTGATCCCGAAGCCCTGGGGCAAATCCCATCCGAACGTCTCATGGACCTGATCCGCCCTGCCGGCTTCTTCCGCCAGAAGTGCAAGCGGCTTAAGGCGTTTTGTGGTTTCGTCACGGATCATGGGGGCATCGCGGAACTGGGCCGGCTGGAAACGGAGGAACTGAGGCCCATGCTGCTGGCCATCCATGGCATCGGACCCGAAACAGCCGATTCGATGCTGCTCTATGCATGGTCGCGCCCGGTCTTCGTGGTTGACGCTTATACCAAGCGCCTTCTCGCCCGGCTCGGGATCCTTTCCGGCAAGGCATCCTACGGCCAGCTCCAAGATCTTTTTCATGAGCATCTGCCCCGGGATTCGAACATGTTCAACGAGTTCCATGCCCTGATCGTTGAGCATGCCAAACGCCACTGCCGTCATGCTCCCCTGTGCAATGGTTGTCCGCTGCATGGCGGCTGCACGCGCGCCATAGAACACAGCGCCCGGACCGCCTCCCCTCAGTCCAGCGTACGACGATAGCGCACCACGGCCACAACCATGGCCAACAGGAAAAAGATCAGAATCGGCCACAATTCCACCAACACTTCCGTGGCCTGGGCCTGCTTGAGCAGGACGCCCCGCACGATGCGAAGAAAATGGGTCAATGGCAAAGCCTCACCGAGCCATTGCGCCCAATCGGGCATGCCGCGAAACGGGAACATGAATCCCGACAACAGGATGGATGGTAGAAAGAAGAAGAAACTCATCTGCATGGCCTGCATCTGGTTGCGCGCCATCGTTGAAAATGTGATGCCCATGGCCAGATTGGCCGCAATGAACGGAAGCATCAGTGCCAGCACCAATCCGATGCTGCCCCGGATCGGCACATGGAATAGAAAAATTGCGGCCAGCAGGACGAGGGCCACCTGCAAATAACCCACAAGGATATAGGGCAGGAGCTTGCCCATCATGACCTCGATCGGATGAACCGGGGAGACCAGCAGGTATTCCATCGTGCCGCGCTCGTGCTCTCTCGTGATGGCGACCGAAGTCACAAGAACCATGGTCATCGTCAGAATCACGCCCATCAGTGCGGGAACGATGTTGTACTGGGTGATGCCTTCCGGATTGTACTGTCTGTGAATGACAACCCCAAACGCAGCATTCGGATGCCCGGGAAACCTGCCAGCCAACTGCTCAGGCATTGTCGCAAGCACACCAAGGGCATTGCCAATGGTCACCGGATCGGTGGCATCGGCCATGACCAAAAGCGATGGATGCTCCCCCCGCACCAGCTTCCTGGAAAATTGCTCGGGGAACTCGAGCACGAACTGAACCTCACCGCGACGCAACAAGCGGTCCGCCTGCTGGTGGGATAGCGACCGGTCAAGAAAATCGAAATAGCCGGTACGCGCCGCAGCATCAATAATCGCCCGACTCCATGCCGAAGATTCGTGAACGACAATGGCCGCAGGCAAATGCTTGGGATCGGTATTGATGGCGAAACCGAACAATGTCAACTGGATGATCGGAATGCCGATCATCATGGCGAAGGTCAGCCGGTCGCGGCGCATTTGGATGAATTCCTTTGCAACGATCGCCAACAATCGGCGCATCCCTGCGCGCATCCGGAGGCTCATGCGGCATTCCTCCCGTCACTTCTTGCCAAGTGAAGGAACACCTCCTCCAACCGCGGAGCAACCGCTTCAGCGGGCAAGGCCGGTGCGATGCGCGCGGCGCAGGCCTGCAGCGATTTCAGGTCCGGGCCGGTCAGCAGGACGCCTGATGTCGTCTGCGCGACATGTTCGACGCCGGGCTGATGTTCCGCCTTTCTTGCAACCTCAAAGCCCGCGCGCAGTATCTGGACGGCCGCCAGCCCGGAAGTTTCAATGACTTCGTGGACCGTGCCGATGATCAGCATGCGGCCATGCATCAAATAGGCCAGTCGATCGCAATACTGCTGCACCTCATCAAGGTAATGCGTGCTGATCATCACCGTGCAGCCCGTGGAGGCCTCCTCCTGGATCACGCGCCAGAAAAACCGCCTCGCCTCGGGATCGATGCCGCTGGTGGGCTCATCAAGCAACAACACATCGGGACGATGAACCAGTGCGCAGGCCAGGGCCAACCTTTGCTTCCACCCGCCCGACAATTTTCCTGCCAACTGGTCGGCCAACAAACGAAGACCGAAACGATCCATGCTCTTCTCCCGGACTCGCCGGGCTTTTCCATGAATCCGCAGCACAAAATCCAGGTTTTCGCGGACGGTCAGGTCCTCATAAAGACTGAAATGCTGGGACACGTAACCGATGCGCTCCCGCAATGCCTGCCGCTCGCGCACCAGATCATGCCCCACGCAAAAACCATGCCCCGCATCCGGCGTCAGCAAGCCCGAGAGCATGCGCATCGTCGTCGTCTTACCGGACCCATTGGGACCCAGAAAGGCAAAGATTTCCCCGCGACGAATCGATAACGTAAGATCGCGCACCACCCACTGGTCGGCAAAGGACTTTCCGAGGCCGACAACCTCGATTGCGTTCATCGAAGCTCGACGTCCACCGGCTGGCCTGGATGCAGCGGGCGCTTCCAGTCAACCGGCACGGCCTCGACGCGATAAACGAGATGCGCGCGTACATCCTCGGAATAGATCACCGGCGGTGTAAACTCTGCCCTGTCCGCGATATAACGCACCTCAGCCCGCAGCGCTTCAGAGGCACCGTCAACATGCACGTCCACGGCGTCACCGATATCGATGTCGGAGAGACCTCCCTCCGGCACATAGAAGCGAATCTTCACCCCTTCCTCGGGCAACAGACGGACAACGGGGCGTCCCGCTCCTACCCATTCTCCCGTCTCGAAGAACACATCCTCGATCCAGCCGGCAACAGGCGCCGTCTGGCGCTTTTGCTCAAGAACCCATTGCAGTTGCTTCAGTTCAGCGCGAATGACGTCACCCCGGGCATGAAGACGTTCCACCCTTGCTTTGGCCTGGCTTGCAACCGTGCTCGCCCGGTCCAGTTTCTCCTCGCTGACAAATCGCTTGCCGGCAAGCGCGCGCAGGCGCTGCAGCGCACGCTGCGCCAGCCGGACGCCAAACTCGGCCTCGGCAAGCTGGGCCGCATTGCCCCTCAATTCGGCCTTCAGGCGGTCCACGTTCAGCGACTCGGGCGCCTGCTCAAGCTCGAACAAGGTCATTCCTTGGCGAACATGCTCTCCCCGGCGGATGACATGCTGCAAGCGTCCGGCAACAGAAGCCGCAAGATCCAGATAGTCCGCTTCAACATATCCATGCAAGCGCCCGGGCGGCTTCTGCTCGCAAGAGACGAGGACCAACCCGATCAGAGCGATTCCTGCCACGGCGTTCCAGTTCATGCCCTCCTCCTCAACGGCCCGAACCGGACCTTCGGCATGCTATTGTCGGCGAAGGGGCAATGCATCAATATCCAGCCTGCCGATGCTGGCCTCCAGACGCAACCTGGCCATCAATTCTGCCCGCTTTGCCTGGGCCCAGGCCCGTCTCGCATCCGCCAAGCGGCTTTCCGCGTCCAACACGGTCACAATCGTTGACAGGCCGGCATTGAAACTGACAAGGGCCGCATGTTTCGCACTTTCGGCCGCCAGCACAGCCTCATGCAGCGCATGCTTCCGAGCCTGGGCCGAGGTCATGTCCATGACGGCCTCCCTGGCAGCCAAGACTGCCTCTCTTTGGGCATCCAGCAGGCGAAACGACGATTCGATGCGCTGTTTCTTGGACTTGCGCAACTGGGCCCAAGTGCCACCTCCGGCATAGATCGGCACCTCGACCTGAATACCGATCATTTCATCCTTGCGCGTGGCGCCAGCCCCGAACAACCCATCCGTCGTCCGGTCGCGACTGATGCCGGCCACAAGGTCCACGGAGGGCAGGGCTTGGCCCAATGAGCGCTGGACTTCCCTCTCCGCGATCTCGTACTGCAGCCTTGCAAGCCTGACACCAAGCGCTTTCTCGCGCGCCAGCTCGGACCAGTCCTGGCCAGCCTCCGGAGGCGCAATCTCCGGCAGTTCCTCGGGAAATGGTGGATGCTGATGCCCGATCAGCGATTCCAGCCTTGCCTGGGCAATCTCCCAGTGTTGCTTGGCCTCCAACCATTCCGCCTGAGCAAGGCGCGCCCGGCTCTCGGCCTCCAGTTGTTCGGGGCGCGTGGCCAAACCCGAGTGCAGCCGCGCATCGACCATTTCGAACGATCGTTTCATCGCATCGCGCTTGCGCTGCAGTGCGGAAAGCTCGATACGCGCAACCAGAACCTCACTGTAACGATCGGCGACCTCGAGAATCAATGCCTGACGCGCAAGCTGCAACGCCGTTGCAGCCGCCTCATCTGCAACCATCCCCTGCTTCCAGGCCGCCCATCGGTCCAGACGGAACAGCGGCTGAATCAGCTGAATGCTCATGGTTCCCTGATTGTAATTCAGTCGGGTACGCAAGGGGATCGCCAACGGATGGGCATAGCGGTACTTCTGTTCGAGATGTTGGAAGGTTGCGCTGGCCTTCACATAGGGTAGAAGCCAGGCACGAGCCAGCAGAACATCTTCTTTCGCGGCAGCCCGCCTCGCCCTTTCGGCCTGAAACGCCGGCGCCCGTTCCATGGCCAGATGCACCGCCCTTTCCAGGCTCAACACATCGGCTTCCGCCGTCATGGTCAGCGCAAAGAACCCAAAGAACAACACCATCAAGCTCCAGACTCTCATTCGCCCTCCTTCGCACCGCCGCGATGCAAGGCATGCTCGAGCAACGAGTATGCAGCCGGGACGACGGCCAATGTCAACAACGTTGAAGACAACATGCCACCGATGACCGCAACAGCCATTGGCACGGTCATTTCACTTCCCGAGCCAAGCCCGAGAGCAGTCGGCACCATTGCAAAGATCACCGTCAATGAGGTCATCAACACCGGACGCATCCGAATCGGACATGCCTTCTTCAGCGCCTCATCGATGCTCAAGCCCTCGCTCCGGAACTGGTTGGTCAGATCCACAAGCAGGATCGAATTCTTCGCCACCAGCCCCACGAGCAGAACCAACCCGATCATCGAGAAAATGTTCAGGGTTTGGCCAGTGGCGACAAGCAGGGCCATTGCTCCGGCAATAGCCATCGGCTGGGCCAGAATCAGCACCCAGGGCTGAGCGAATGAATTGAACTGGCTGGCCTGAACCATGAACACGAGAATCATGGCAACGACAAAGGCAAACAGCATGTTTCTGGCCGTTTTCTTGAACTCGGAGGCCTGTCCCGTATAAACGACCCGGTATCCCGGTGGAAGCATCTCCTCGGCCATCGCATTGACGATGTCAATGGCATTGCCCAACGGCATTCTCGGCGAGGAAAAGAACATGCCTGCATAACGGAGATCCATCTTCGCGACCGTCGCCGGTCCCAGGCCGGGCTGCCAGGATGCCACCGTGTCCAGCCGCACCAGTTCTCCCGCCGGCGTCTTGAGATGAATGCGGGCAAGATCGCCTGGATGCGACAGGAATCCCGGCCTTGCCTGCAGACGAATATCATAGCGACGCCCGTCCCCGGGATCATCATTGTATTTGGCCACATCAAGACCACTGACCAAGACGGCGGCAGCCTGTGCAACGGTCGCCGGTGCCAGTCCCAGCCGGGCAGCCCGCTCCCGATCCACGATCAGGCGCAATTCAGGCAGATCAAGCTGCAGATCGAGGTCCAGCTTGCCCATGCCCGGCATCCGGTCCAACTGACGCTTCATTTCCTTCGATAGCCGGGCCACCTTTTCAAGGTTCGGGCCGACAATCGAGAACTGCAGCGGCTCACCGCGCTGTCCGCCTCCGATAATCGGCACCTTGACCGCAAAGGCACGAAGGCCGGGGATCCGGTCCAGCTTTTCCTGAATCTCGGCTCGAATTTCCCATTGCCTGCGCAGACGTTCGCCTTTCGGCTTCAGACGCACATGGACGATGCCCTGATTGACCTTGCCCAATGCACCAGAGCCAATTGTAGAGAAATAGCTTGTAATATCCTCATCCTGTCTCAAGACGGCCTCGATCTCGGCCAGTTTGCGATCGCTGTCGTGTATGGAGGCGCCAAGCGGCAACTTGAACAGAATCATAAAGCGCCCCTCGTCTTCCTTTGGCACGAAACCCTTGCCGATGACGCCAAAAAGTGACGTGCTTGCAACAAAAATGGCCACGGCCAGACCAAGCGTCTTCCAGCGATGGGCGAGCACCCAGTCCAAGCTCTGTCGATAGATTCGGTCCATGGCGGCAAAGATTCGCTCCAACATACGGAGCACCCGCCCCGGGTTTTCCTCGATGCTCAAATAGCGCGAACATAGCATCGGCACCAGGGTCAGTGCGACCAGCAAGGAGGCGAGCACGCCAAAGGTCACGGTCACGGCAAATGCATTGAAAAAGCGCCCAACCATACCCTCCATGAAAATGACCGGCGCGAAGATCGAAACCAGGGTCAGGCTGGCCGCCATCACCGCAAACGAGACCTGCCGACTGCCATTGAGCGCAGCCTCGCGTGCGGTTTTGGCCAGCCCCTGTTCGCGATGACGATAAATGTTCTCCAGTACGACGATGGCATCGTCAACAACCACGCCAATCAGTAACAGAAGCGCGAGCAGGCTCATCAAATTCAGTGTAAAACCGAAGAAATAAGCCACCGCGATCGAGGCCAGCATCGAAACGGGAATTGCCGTCGAGACAATCAATGTGGCCCGGACATTCCGCAAAAAAGCCAGCACGATCAGTGTCGCCAGGATCACCGATTCGAGCAGATGCTCTTTCAGCCCATCCACAATGCCCCTCACGATATCGGCATCGTTCGAGGCAATGTCCAGATGCATGCCAGGCGGCAATTGCGGCAGGATTTCCTCGCGCAGCCGGCGCTTGACCTCGTCAACAATGGCCACGACGTTGGCGCCTGTAACCTTCACAATACCCAGTCCCACGGCGGGCTCGCCATTGAACCGCGCCAACTGGCGGAAATCAGCCAGACCGTCTTCAATCGTGGCGATATCCTCCAGATGCACGGTACCGTTGCTGCCAGCTCCCACGACCAGCCGTCGAAGCAGCCGCAAGTCGTGGAACTCCATGTCCAGTTTGATCATGTATTCTCGGGCTCGATCGGTCAGGAATCCGCCAGGAAACTGAACGTGCCCCCGATGGAATGCCGCGATGACATCAGGTATCCCGATGCCGAAGGCCTGCATGCGATCAAGGTCGAGCCATACCCGAACCGTACGCCGCCGCTCTCCGCCGATGCGGATCTCGCCCACGCCGCTGATGTTCTCCAGTCGCTTCTTGATCACGTTGCGCGCATACTGGTTGAGTTGCACCAGCGTCCGATCGCCGCTCAAGCTCAGCCACATGATCGGTTCGGCGCCAATCTCGACCTTGGCCACGATGGGGGGGTCAATGCCCGTCGGAAGATCGCGCAACACCTGGTTGATCTTGGCCTGAACCTCGTTGAACGCTATGTCGATATCCTTGGACAGCTTGAACTGGATCGTGACGACGGAAACCCCGGGCGACGAATATGACACCACATGTTCGATTCCTGGCACGCTGTTGACCTTTTCCTCGATGATCGAGGTCATTGAGGCATCGACAATCTCCGGGTCTGCGCCGGCCTGAATCGTCGTCACCGACACCATCGGAAAGTCCACGACGGGAAAGCGGTCGACACCGATCCGCTGATAGGCGATCAGCCCGAAGAGCACCAGCACGCCGGAGATCATCCAGGCCAGCACGTGCCGACGAATGGAAAGTTCTGGCAGGTTCATGCCTCGCCTGTCTCCTGGACGCGGGCGCCATCACTCAAATAGGCTGCGCCATCGAGGACAATCCGTTCATCACCCCTCAGACCACGAAGAATTTCGACCCTCCCGTCGAGGAACGTACCCGGTTTCACGGACCGTTCATGGGCGATGCCATCCACAATCACATAGACCACATAGCCGGAGGGTCGCAACACAAGGGCGGCCTCGGGCACGACCACGGCATTTGGATGCGTCTCGATGATCACATCCGCCTCGACGCTCCCCCCAGCGCGCCACAGCGCATCGATCTTGTCCGCAGGCAGATCCACCCGGGCAACAAATGAGCCAGTTCGTGTATCGATGCGGGGAGTGAGTTCGCTGATGTTGCCTTCAACCGTCTCGTTTGAGTCGCTTCGATGCATCAGAACCCGTTGACCGATGCGAATCCGCGCCGCCAGGGTTTCCGGAAACGGCAGCCTTGCATGCATGCCAGCCGAACTCGACAGACTGAGCAATGGCTTACCGACCCCAATAAAATCGCCTGCAGACACGAAGCGTGCCTGGATACGACCTGCAAATGGAGCTCTCAGCTGTGTGCGATCAAGATTATGGCGGGCCTGGGCCAGCACGGCCTGGGCTGCCCGCAGTGATTGCGCTAGCTGCGTCAGACGGGCCTGAGCCTCATCCAGTCGGGTTTTGGTGACGAAATGCTGCGGTAGCAACTGCCGGAGACGCTTCACCAGGCGCTTTTGCGCTGCCCACTGAGCCTTCAGGCTGGCATACCGGCTTTCCGCACGAATCACGGCTGAGCGATAGTCCCGGTCGTCAATGCGAACGAGAAGCTGCCCTTGCTCCACCGGATCACCTGCCTCAACGTCCACAGCCGTGATGCGGCCAGCCACTTCCGCGGCCAGTGTCGCAAACCCTGTCTGCTCGATCCTGCCGACGACATGCTCAATGATGGGGATATCAAGTCGTTCCGGCTGTCCTGTCGTCACCCGCACGGCCGCTTGCCGGGAAGCAGGTGCCTCGGCCCGATCACAGGCGGCAAGCAACAGCATTGATGAAACGGCAATGGCGACAAGCAGGGGCCGGCTCCTCATGACGTCCTCCGTCCTTCAGCCCGCATGCCCTGCAAAAGAAGCTCGAAAAGGCTGTCTCCCGACCGGCACAGGTCATGAAACGGCGACTCCGGTAAGTGTCGCAGAACCGGCCAGACCAGAAACAGGAAGATATTGATACTGGCCACCGCCACGGCCTGAACACCAGCATCGATATCCTCGCGCAGCATCCCCTCGCGCTGGGCACGGATCACCAGAGCCTTCAGTCTCAGATAATGCTGACCGAACACTTGATCGACGAGCGCCTTGGCCTGCGCGTCCTCCCCCATTGTCAGCTCGCGCAGGATCAGGCGGACGACGCGGGCATGCGTAAGCATTTCCTCCATGTCCTGACGCCGATAAGCTCGTAACTGATCCAGGGCCTGACCGTGCTCATCGGAAAGCAGGGTCTCCAACGCATGACGTGTCCCCGCACAGACACGTTCGACGACCGCGCAGTACAGGGCCTGCTTGTTCTCAAAATGATGAAAAATCGTCGCCTTTGAAACCCCTGCCATCTCTGCGATCTGTTGCACCGATGTTCCAGCGAAGCCACGTTCCGCAAATAGCTGCTCTGCTGCCTCAAGAACGCGCTCACGCCCTTCTCGAACCAAACCATCGCCCATGTCAGCCTCCTTACCGAACGGTCGGTAGTTTTTCAGCCCTCGAGCCTGAATGTCAAGCCTGACGAATGACGGCTGCATTCCGGCAATGTCCGCGCTAGCCTGCCGGCATGTTGGATCTTGCGCTGGAAATCGCCGCCGAATTGATTCGTCGACCTTCGGTAACCCCGGAAGATGGAGGATGCCAGGACTATATCGAGGCCCTGTTACAGCCATACGGCTTCCAGCGCATCCGCATCGACCGCGGAGGCGTTACGAACAGCATCTTTCTGCGACAGGGCGAACGAGCGGGCTGCCTTGCCTTCGCAGGGCACACGGATGTCGTCCCGACCGGTCCACTGATCGATTGGCCGCATGACCCCTTCGCGGCCGTTGTGGAAAACGGCATGCTTCACGGGAGAGGTGCCCAGGACATGAAGGGCGGCATTGCTTGCTGGCTTGCGGCGACCATGCGACTGCTGCGCGATGGTGTCCCCTTGCCATCGATGCAATTGCTGATCACCTCCGACGAGGAAGGTGAATCGATTGATGGCACGGTCCACCTCGTCGATCATCTGCAGCGTCAGGGCATGCTTCCAGATGCAGCCGTTGTCGGAGAGCCCTCGTCCCAGCACAGCGTCGGCGACACCGTTCGCCGCGGGCGCCGCGGCGTCCTGCAGATTCGAATCCGTTTCGGCGGCAAACAGGGCCATTCGGCTTACCCCCAGGATGCCGACAATGCCATTCATCGGGCTATCCCAGCCCTTCTACGGGTCATCGGCCTCGACTGGGGAAAGCCGGCTCCGGGCTTTCCGCCAACCACTTGCCAGATTACCAACCTCAACGGCGGTACTGGCGCCAGCAATGTGATTCCCGGTCATTGCGATGCCTTGCTCGACATCCGTTACAATCCGGCCAATACGGCCGATGAGATTGAATCCATGATCCGAAAGGCCTGCAACGGAGTTCATGTGGAACTGAAATTCGACCGTGTGGCCGAGGCTTTCTCCACGGCGGATGGCCCCTTCCTTGATGGCGTGACCCGGGCCATCCGCGAGGCCGTGGGAACTGAGCCTCGGCTGGACACCGGCGGTGGCACCTCCGATGGGCGCTTCCTTGCCAAGGCCGGCGTGGCTGTTGCCGAAATCGGCCTGACCAATTCCACCATCCACCAGATCGGCGAATGCGTGGCGCTGGAGGAGCTGGCAGCATTGTCGGCCATCTATGCAACCCTGATCCGAGATTTCGAGGTGAACGGATGACAGAAAAACTTGGCAGCAAACGCAATGCGCCTTCGCGCGAACTCGACACGTT
Source organism: Mariprofundaceae bacterium (assembly GCA_015488115.1). Lineage (GTDB taxonomy): Bacteria > Pseudomonadota > Zetaproteobacteria > Mariprofundales > Mariprofundaceae > J005. The sequence continues at coordinate 43,057 of WFOK01000029.1, read as the reverse complement.
TCCCAACCCCAATCCGGAGCGGGATTACCACATCCGCATCGACTCTCCGGAATTCACCTGCCTCTGCCCCAAAACCGGGCAGCCGGATTTTGCCGAGATCAAACTGGATTACGTACCCGACCAGCTATGTGTCGAGCTGAAATCGCTGAAGCTTTATTACTGGAGCTTCCGCAACGAAGGCCATTTCCACGAGGCAGTGACCAACCAAATCGCCGACGACCTGATCCGCGTCCTGCATCCACGCTATCTAAAGATCACCGCAATCTTCAATGTCCGCGGTGGCATTTACACGACGGTTGAGGTTGAGTACCACAAGGACCGCCCATGAATGCGCTGTCCTTCGCCAAGATGCAAGCCCAAGGCAATGATTTCGTGCTCGTGGATCAGAGGCATCTCCGGGGCGAGCACCGGATCCTCTGGTCGGAAGATCTCGTTCGTGCCCTAGCCCAACGACGCTTCGGTATTGGATGCGATCAGATTCTTGTCCTGGAAAAAGGCCGACGATGCGATGTTCGCATGCGTATCTTCAACAATGACGGATCAACAGCGGCGAACTGCGGCAATGGCCTGCGATGCGCCGGCTTCTGGCTGATGAAGCATGGCATCCCTGCACCGATAGGCATCGAGCTTGAAGATCGTACGGTCGAGGTGGAACAGGGCGAGGCTGGCATCCGGGTCATGATGGGCCAGGCAGTGATCCTCGAGGAAACGGACAAGCATACGGACATTGACCTCGGCAACATGCATCGCGTGGTCTTTGAGGCCACGGAGCCCTTGCCCGAAGACAGAAACATCGAGTTGGTGTCGGCCCAGATCGAAGATCACGTGTGGATCGACATCATTGAGCGCGGTGCGGGAAGAACCCTGGCCTGCGGCTCTGGGGCCTGCGCCACGGCTGTAGCCGTCTGGCGCAGAGAAGGACACGTGCGCCCCTTGACCATCGAGATGCCGGGAGGACGCGTACTCGTGCATGGCTCATCCGACGCTCTTTGGCTTGAAGGCGAGGTTCACCACGTCTTCGATGGCGTGATTCCGGATCTGGACAGCCTGTTGGATCCAAAAGCAGGAGGTTGAGTCAGCTCCAGCAGACCGAGCAGACTGCCGTCGGATCTAGGCCTGAAAGCGCTGGCCCGCTTACCTGCCGCAACCACGACCGCCTCATACCAGAGCGGGATATAGACATAGGCCTCATGCATTTTCCGCTGGACAAGCAGATACCATCGCCGGCGTTCATCCGCATTGATGGCTCGGGCCGCCTGATCCAGCCACGCATCCACCTCTGGATCGGCGAAACATCCCCGATTCGCCCCCTTGGGCGGCCACATCGACGAATGGAGTATCCAGCGATACACGTCGGGATCAACGATGCCCACCCAAGACAAAGCATAAACCTGAAAATCCCCCTGCCTGATGCGGGCATAGAATCCGCCCCATTCCATTGATTCGATGCGGGTCTCAACGCCGATTCGCTTCCACATCGACGCAATCGCCACAGCCAGACGCATGCGCAGTGGATCCGTGCTCGTTCGATAAGTCAGGCGGAACCGGACACCACCCTCCCCCCTGCGGAGACCCGCCTCATCAAGAAGTCTCTCGGCTCTTTCCGGATCATGCCCTGTTGCGGGAAGCGGGGCTGCGGCCCAATGTCCTGGCGGAAGCACAGTTTCTGCCAGTCGGGGCATGCCGGCCATCAGACCCCGCCTCAGCTTTTCCCTGTCGATGGCTAAGGCCAGGGCCTGCCGAACCCGAACATCCTTCAAATGGGGATCGCGCAGGTTGAGCCCGAGATAACTGAATGTCGTTGAGGGCATCCGGCGAACCGTTATCGCCTTGTGACGTCTGAGAAAAGGGATCAGATGAATGGGCAAATCATTCTGAACCAGATCGAGTTCGCCTCTGACGAGCTTCAAAACACGCGTCACAGGGTCCTTGACGCGCAGAAAACGCAGCGTGTACAGCTCCTTCCGAAAGGCTGGCTCCAACTTCAACCCGCGAGCATCCGTCCATTCCCCGACCCGGTAGGCGCCACACCCCGTCGTTGAACGCGCCTGTTGCGGCGCCAAGGCCAACGCTTCCGGCAAAATACCCAGGTTCAGATGTGCAAGCAGCGCGGCATCCGGCCGTGAGAGATCCAGCCGTAACGTGTATGTGTCTTCCACGACAATCCGGTTCACGGACTGCAATCCGCTTCTCAAGGGGCTGCCCATGGCCGGGTCACAGACCGCCTTCAGGGTTGCTGCCACATCCTTGGCCGTAAGCTCCTTGCCGTCATGAAAGCGGATACCATGCCGCAAATGGAAGCGAATGCTTTGTCTCGAAGGGTGCTCCCATGCCTCGGCAAGGTCGGGAACCGCCCGAAAATGCTCATCCAAACGCACGAGCCCTCGGTGTATCAGTTCCTGAACCCTGACCGAATAGGCATCCGTCGCATACCTTGGATCAAGAGTCGCTGGCATCTGGGCCATGCCGATGGTCAAGACACGAGACTCCTGCTCTCCCGGCTGACCGCAGGCGGCAAGAACCCCGAGCAACATGAAAAGAATCAGGCGGGAAGCCATAGGCTCATGGCCTCGACATGTCCCGACCATGGAAACAGATCCAGCGCCCGCACCGCATGCAATCGATAACCAGCCTCATGCAGCAGGGCCGCATCCCTACCCGCCGATGCGCTGTCACAGGAGACCAGGATCACCCGGCGCGGCATCATTCTCGGAAGCATGCGGCATACCTGACGGCAGCCCTTGCGCGGCGGATCGATGATCATCACATCCGCGCCTGCAAAGGGCTCGCTCTTGAAATCCCCAAAAAGGTCGGCCTCCAGAAAACGAGCCTGCACATTCAGGCGACGCGCATTGTATGCGGCGTCGCGAAGACTACCACCATTGATCTCGGCCCCCACAACCTCGGCTTTCTTGGCGACGGCAGCCGGAAGCGACAGGTTTCCTGCACCGCAGAAAAGATCCGCGATCAATCGACAATCATCGGGAAGCCATGCCTGAATCTGCGACACAAGCTCGACATTGCCAATCCCTTCTCCCTGCACGAAGGCATCGGGGCCTATGGCCAGCAGGATTCGCTGCCCTCCCGCCGGAACACAATCGTGCAGGGTTCGAACCCCGCCCAAGGGCCGCGACCTGCTTCCCCGCCGCCACCACTGGTTTACTCCGAGACCATCGAGCGGTTCAACGGGCTGCTCGGACTCCCAGACCAAGTGGACGCCATCGTGCAAAACTGTCACCTGCACGGACTTGACGCCATCCGGGATACGCGACTCTATGCTCCGGCGCAAACTCACAAGCTCAGGCATGACTGCAGGGCAATCCGACTGGCGGATGACCTGATGGCCTGCATGAACCCGAAAGCCCAGATAGCTGCCTTTGTCATCGTGACCGACATGCCAGCGCACCCGTCGCCGCCTGATACCGGCATGGATGGAATCACACGACCTCCATTCAGTTGCGCCCTGAATCCAGGGAGCAAACGCCTTGCGTACCCATTGCGACTTCCATGCCGACTGCTCTGCAGGGTCACAATGTTGAAGCGCGCAGCCGCCGCATCGATCAGCCACTGGACAACATGGAACGACGCGCGATGTGGAGGCGCGTAGCACCCTGACAAGGCGCCCCCGCCAAGCCCCGCGTCGCCTCCCCGTCAAGCAGATCTCGAGCTCCTCATGCGGCAGCCCTCCCCGAACCAGCACATTTCCTTCATCCGCACGAACCACGACCTCCCCGCCGGGAAGCAAGTCAGCAGCAACCCCCGTGACATGCAAGCCGGGCACCCATGCAGACATGAATCGAAGTCAGGGAAGAAGGTCTATGGGACCGATCGTGAGCGGCTCGGGCGAACGAAAACGAACCTCGACCACTTTGAGATCATGGCGCCACTGACGGGGAAGCTTGATCGAAAGCGGGCGATCGATATCACGATCCTGCCGATCCAGGATGAGCCTGGACTGTCCATGACTGTTCACGACCCGCACCTTGATATGGCCGCCATGGAAATCCCGATCGCCCACGCTGGCCTTGTGAATGACGATCCGATCGACCTCCACGGGAAGATGAAAAGCCAAACGCGTCCATCCCTGCTTGTACGACCGCAGCTTCCCTTTCCAAGGATATTCCTCAAGATCGAGAAAAAAAACGCGCGCACCGCCACGAAACTCATGCTTCTGATCCATGTCGGCCGAAGAGCCATCGAAGCGAATGACACGGTGAGATTCGCTGAATGTCACGGATGCCGGCACAAGCTTTTTCTCGTGCTTGGGCGCCTTGACAGGCGCCGTGACGCTGGCTGCGGCAGGCTCGAGGGGCCTTCCCGCTGTCGTTTTTCGTTCCTCCCGGAGCTGCTCAACGCGTGCTGCGATTGTTTCAGACTGATCGATCCTTGCTGTCTCCCGAGAGCCGCCGTCCAGCACCGCAATCGGGCGATGTAGCCAGAAATAGGCGCCCAGACCCAGCAATGCCAGAAGAATCAAGAATCCCATCCAGATGCGCAACGGTCCGACCGTCTTTGGTGGAGGTGCCCTGCGTTTTGTCTCTGCCGTCTTTTTTCTGCCCGGCTTGGGCGGAACGTTTCGCTGTAATGGGGAAATGAAACGCCCTTCCGCCTCCTTCCGAATGCTGCGCAGCCTGTCCCTGACCTCCTCGCAACTAGCCGGCCTGGCTGCAGGGTCCTTGCTCAGCAGGCTCAGGATCAAGTCTGCCAGAGACCTCGGCAGTGAGCGATTCAGCTTTCTGGGGTCCACGGGCATTTCCCGCACCTGCTTTTCCATGATCTCGAATTCGCCGGCTCCCTCCCCGCTGGCGTCAAAAGGCAGGCGTCCCGTGCACATTTCATAGAGAAGAATGCCGAAAGAGTACAGATCACTCCGAACATCGACATGCTGGTTCAGGATCTGCTCCGGCGACATGTAACGAAAGGAACCAACGGTGACGCCGCTCTTGGTCAGGTCGTCCTCGCCGCTCTGAGGCTTGGCCAGACCGAAGTCCATCAGCTTGACCTCACCTTCCTCCGTCAACAGAACATTGCCAGGCTTGATGTCCCGATGGACGACCCCGACCTCATGCGAGGCCTGCAGACCGACAAGAATCTTGTCCGCAATCTCGAGCACATGCTCCAGACTCAACGAGGGCTGCTCGGCAAGGTACTGACGCAGATTCCTGCCCTGGACCATTTCCATGACCAGGGCCATGTGTTCGCCATCCTCGAAAAGATCAAATAGCCTGACGATGTTCGGATGCCGGATCTTTCCATGGACGCGCGCCTCCCTGCGAAAGCGCTCCTTCAGGTTCTCATGCTTGAGCAAGTGCGGGTGGAGCACCTTGATGGCGACATCCCGCTGATGCCGCTCGTCATAGCCCTGGTAGACGATGCCCATGCCGCCTTCGCCAATCTTTTTTCTGAGTAGATAGGGCCCCAAGCGAGGAGGTTGCCCATCATCCAGATAAGCGGCGCCGCAATTTTTGCAGAATCCGTTTCGGATCGCATTCTGAAAGCCACATGCAGGACAGCGCATGAAACGATTGTTGAACTTGGAGAAGCCGTTGTCAACTTGCCGGCTCGAGGTCCAGTCGCGCCAGCCGGTCCACCGATCCGAGATAGGGCGGCCTCGGCCATTCATGCGTGCCCTGAACAAGCAGCTTGAACAGCTCGCCCATGCCGGTTGGAAGCATCAAGCGCTTGGCGTATGCCAGCATGGTCATGCTCTCAGACGATCTCTCGGAGGCCAGTTCTCGGACAAGCGCCTGCACTGTGGGACTGTGGGCCAGCCATGCGCCCTGCGTCGTCCAAAGCAAGGGACGAATCCCGTAACGCAGCCCGCTGCGCGCCAGGGCCGTAAAGTCGACATGGGCCGTGATATCCCGGGTGCCGGGCGCCGCGAGAACATCCTCCTGGGCCGTGTGCCGATGGTGGGCCATCAGGGTTCCCGTTGCCCGACCCGGTCGATAGTACTCACGACACCGATAGCCGTAATCGACCGTGATCATGATGCCGCGCTTGATCATGCTCGCCAGATCACGCTGCCATGGATCAAGATTCGGGTTCCATTCACTGATATAACCGTCGGGCCAGCCCGATCTCATCCGGTCGGGTATCTCCGGCCCTTCCAATGTCATGGGCACCTCATGCCATGCAAACCCCGAATCCGTGCAGACAACCCCACGCTCCCACAAGCGTTCATGCCTCCACCGGAAACTTCGAACGGGGAACGCATCCGGCAGTTCATTGCTGAAGAAAACGACGTTTTCCAGTCCGGTCAGGGCCGCCGCGTCAGCATATTGCTCCACGCTGAGCCCATGCCGCTCAAACAGTTCCTGCTGCCGATTGCGCAACCAGGCACTCCTTTCGATTTCAATCACGCGTTCGGGCGGCTCCACGCCCAGATGCTCGAGTAGCAGCAGCAACCGAACCAGCGTTGCGCCTGCTCCCCCTCCTTGTTCAATCAGCACCCACTGCCCGGGCTTCCCCAATTGCTCCAGCGACCATTTCACGAGGTCGGCCAGGCCGGACGCAAGCCATGAGCCCATTTCAGCCGCCGTGACAAAATCGCCATCCGCGCCAAACACGCGCTCCCTTTCATAATATCCAAGCCCCGGGGCATAGAGGGCGAGCTCCATAAAACGATCAAACGGGATCCATCCATCGCAGGCTTCAATCTCCCGGCAGATCAGATTCTCCAGCATGTGCTGCCTTGTCACGGTTGACGTCCTCCCTGCTCGCGACTAACGTAACGGTAATTCCAATTCAAAAAGAGGAAAATGATGGCATCTGATTTCATTATCAACGTCACCGATGAAAGCTTCGAAAACGATGTGCTCAAGGCGGACGGCCCTGTGCTTGTCGATTTCTGGGCTCCATGGTGTGGCCCTTGCAAACAAATCGCTCCGATACTGGACGATGTTGCAAAGGAGAAGCAAGGAAAAATCACCATTGCCAAAATCAATATCGATGACAATCCGAACACGCCAGGCAAGTATGGTGTGCGGGGCATCCCGACCCTGATGATTTTCAAGGACGGAAACGTGCAGGGAACCAAGGTCGGAGCCGTAAGCAAGGCCAAGCTTGTCGAATTCATTGACGAACACCTTGATTGATGGCCAGCCGATAGACTGACCCTCGGGGGAGGAAGGTACCTTCCTCCCCCTTTTTCTTTGCCGTTCGGCATGCTTGCTGCATCATTGTCCTTCATGACTGCACCGCTCAACATCATCCTTTATCAACCGGAAATCCCGCCAAACACGGGGAACATCGCACGCCTGTGCGCCTGCACGGGCTGCCATCTGCACCTCATCCATCCCCTCGGCTTTGAGATCAGCGACCGTACCTTGAGGCGCGCAGGGCTGGATTACTGGAAACACCTGACACTGACCGAACATGCTTGCTGGCAGGACTTTCTGGATGCCGATTGCATCCCGGGGACCATGCATGCTTTCACGACCAAAGGGCGGCGAACACTTTGGGACTGTCGATTCGAACCCGGGGACGCACTGCTGTTCGGACCGGAATCGCGGGGCCTTCCTGATGGCATGCTTGGCGGCCTGAACTGTGTCCGGCTACCCATGCGCCAGGATGCGCCGGTGCGCTCGCTCAACCTTTCCAGCGCATGCGCCGTGGCCGTTTATGAGGCCTTTCGCCAATGGCGCCACCATCCGCTCTTTCCACTTGTATTGGAGTAATAAAGGGACGGATCGCAAAGAAGCGCTGCCTTTGATCGTGGGTTTATCCACCGCTCTCCCTCTGTCAAGAACTTATTCAACGCATACTGGGAGTCGATAATGTTCTAGATTAGCTTATCGCTTCAACCTTTCAATATTGCTATATTTATGTAAGTGCTTATTTTTTAGCCTCCCCTCTGATGAACCGCTCAAGCGGATGAAAACAATGAAATCCGGCTTTCTATCCACAACATTATCCACAAGCTGTGTGGACAACTGTCGATTGCAGTGCCTCCGTTTCTGCGTTACGTTCCAGCATCATGCAATGGACCCTTTCCAATCGCCTGACCATGGCGCGCGTCTTGTTGATTCCAGCGCTGATCGCCGCCTTCTATCTGCCTGACAATTTGGGATACTGGTCTGCTTCCATCATCTTTGCCATTGCCTCCGCAACCGATTGGCTTGACGGCTATCTTGCAAGAAGACGCGATGAGGTGACCCCGTTTGGCCGCTTCCTTGACCCCGTTGCAGACAAGCTCATCGTGGCCACAGCGCTCGTGCTCCTGGTCGCTGATGAGCGTTGCCCAGCCTTGCTGGCCGTGATCATCATTGGCAGGGAAATCACGATCGGCGCCCTACGCGAATGGCTGGCCGAACGCGCAAGCGTCATTCATGTCTCGATACTGGCCAAATGGAAAACGGCACTGCAGATGATCGCCATCATCGCCCTGTTGCTCCATCGCGATATTGCGGGCATTTCCATGCATGATGTGGGCATCATCCTGCTATGGCTGGCTGCCGGACTGACCTTGTGGTCCGCTTATGAATACATGCGTGATTCATGGGCCGAGCTGATGCCCCCCGCTGACTCATCGGCCAGCACCCCTTCAGCCCCATCAACCGACCTGCCACTCGATGATAACCCGCCCGGCCGTTCGGCCGCTGATTAAAGACGACGTCGCAACACCTCGATCAGTTCGGCATCCGTTAGTTCCACCGGGTTACCCTTCATGCTGTTGCCTCTTGAATGCGCGGCAATCTTGCCCAAATCTTCCGCCCTGACACCGAATCGCCCCAGTCTGGGCATGTCAAACATGCTCTCCCATGCCTGCAAGCGCTCCAGCAGGGCCTCATGCGCCTCTTCCATGGTCGGAAGGGACTGCCGGCAAAGAATCCTTGCCGCTTCGGCATAGCGCTCCATGGCCGGATGTTGTGGACATCTGCGCCTGAGCGCTTGAAGGTTCATCTTCGTGGCTTCATGCAGCAATGCCCCGCAGACGGTTCCATGAGGGATCGGAAAAAACGCTCCCAGCGGCGAGGCCAGCCCATGCACGGCCCCCAAGCCGGCATTGGCCAGTGTCAGCCCGGACAATGTGGCTGCCAGCAGCATGGCACCCCTGGCATCCAGATCCGTTCCGCATTCCACGGCGCGCGGCAGCGCCCAACGGATTAAACAGAGGCCTTCTCGGGCCAGCGCATGCGTCATCGGATTTGCCCCATTCGATACAAAGGACTCCAGAAGCTGGGTCAAGGCATCCATGCCGCAAGACGCCGTCAGACCCGGCGGACAACTCACGCCCAGTTCCGGATCCAGCACAACATGCCTGGCCACGAGCCTTTCATCCCGAAATGATTTCTTGAAGCCTTCCGGGCCGACCACGGACAGCACGGCGTTCTTGCTTGTCTCCCCGCCCGTTCCAGCGGTTGTGGGAACGGCAATGAAGGGCGTTGGCGGACCTTCATACGTGCAACCGCGCCCCACGCCCTCGAGGAAATCCATGACCGACCTTCCCGACGCAATCAGCCCGGCGATGGCCTTGCCTGCATCCATGGCGCTGCCTCCACCGACCGCAACCACGACATCCGGCGAGAAGGCCGCGTATTCCTTCACCGCTGCATCAACCGTCTCCGGTGAGGGCTCTCCGGCAATGCGAAGCCGTTCAAGTTCGCAACGCTCCCGAAGATTCTGTTCAATCTCCCTGCAGGGTTCTGAGGTGTCAAACGAACGAGCCCCCGTAACCAGCAGAACCCGACGACCCCATGCGCGGACAAGACCAGGCAGCGCGGCGCGCTCACCGATGCCGAACCGGATGTTTGGCGTGGATGAAAAGGAAAAGGCATGCATCACAAGTGGATGATGTGACTTCGATCCGGCCCCGTGGACAACATCGTGATCGGACAGTCGCAGATCTGCTCGATGCGTGCGAGGAGCTCCTTGGCTGCCTGCGGCAGTTCATCATAGGACGTGATGCCAAGCGTCGATTCGCTCCAGCCCGGGAACGTTTCGTAGATGGGCTTGCAGGCCTGTAGCCCCATCGCATCGGCGGGAACCGTATCCACTCTTTCCCCATCCTTCTCATAGGCCACGCACAACTTGATCTCCGGCAAACCATCAAGCACATCCAGCTTGGTGATGACAAGCCCGGTCACACCCGCGACACGCACGCCATGCCTTACGACAACCGCATCAAACCAGCCCGTCCTGCGGGGTCGGCCGGTCGTGGAGCCGAATTCATTCCCGCGCTCGGCAAGGTGGCGACCAGACGGATCATCCATGCCCTCGGCATTGTAAAGCTCCGTAGGGAACGGGCCCGCCCCCACGCGGGTCGTGTAGGCCTTGCAAATACCGAGCACCTCATCGACCATGGACGGACCGACACCAAGGCCCGCCATGGCAGCACCCGCCACGGTGTTCGATGAGGTCACAAAGGGATAGGTGCCGAAATCCACATCAAGCATGGCGCCCTGGGCCCCCTCGAAAAGGATGGAGGCCCCGTTGCGATGCGCCTCGTGCAGGATCAGCGAGACATCAGCCATCAAGGGAAGCAGGCGTTCTCTGGCAATGTCCAGCGTTTGCTCGACCTCCGGCCGTGTCACCGGCGATGCATTGAAATACCTTGTCAGCTGAAAATTGACCCATTCCAGGTTTTCCTCGATCTTGTCCCGCAATTGTGGCGAGGTCAGATCCACAAGACGGATTCCACGCCTGGCCGTCTTGTCTTCATAGGCCGGACCGATGCCCCGACCCGTTGTTCCAATCCTTCCCGCGCCCTTTGCCGCCTCCCGGGCAGCATCCAGGGCACGATGATACGGCAGGATCAACTGGCAACGATCGGAGATGCGCAGGCGCTCCTCGACGGGCACGCCCGCAGAGCGAAGCGTATCCATCTCATCCACAAGGGTCTCGGGGGCCACCACGGTACCGTTGCCGATCAGGCAAAGCGTGTCCGCATGCAGGATGCCTGACGGAACCAGATGGAGCACCGTCTTTTCTCCATCGATGACAAGCGTATGGCCGGCATTCGGCCCGCCCTGGAAACGGGCGACGATATCAGCCTGTGGGGCCAACAGATCAACGATCTTCCCCTTGCCTTCATCCCCCCATTGAATACCAATGGCCACCGTGTTCTTCATGTCCTAAACCTCTGCGCCGGCATCCAGCCAGCTCCATAAATCGAATGAGAAACCTGTTGCCGGCATGTCCCGCCCATGGGAATGCATCATGGCATCGTAGCGCCCGCCATGAAGCAGGGGCTGGGCAGCCCCTGCCGCAAACCCTTGCACAACCATGCCGCTGTGATAGAGAAACCGGGGCAAGACGGCCGCATCCACGACGAGCTCGACCTGTCCATGCAGACGTTCCCTGGCCAGAGAGTAGAGCTGGAACAGTTCGTCGGAGGCCTGCTCGAAATGTCGTGAGACCGAATGGGCATGCGCACGAAGCCAATCGATACCTGCAACGCCTGCAGCCAAATCCAGCAACAGCGTTCCCCGTTCTCGATCCAAACGGTCGTCAGCCAACAGGTTTTCAATATCCTCGGGAGAGCGCCGTGACAGGCGGGACACCCATGTTTCAACCTCGTGCTGACTTCCCTCCACAAGCGCGTGAATCAGACCCATGTGCCCCAGCATCATCACGGGCCGCTCAAAGCCGGCGGTCAGCATGGACCGTGAGGCGAGCTCAAGAATCTCCACGTCACCTTCGCACCCCGGCACCCCCAGGCATTCGACGCCAGCCTGCCATTGCTGACGGGAGCCGGTGCGCGCATCAAGCCGGGCGTGAATGACCGGCCCCGAATAATGCAGTTTCAGCACCTCATGATGCTGTAGGCGCGTGGCGGCAATCCGCGCAATTTGTGGCGTGATGTCCGGACGGATGGCAAGCAGACCGGCATCGGCTGGATCCGAAAACACCAGGGTCTGGTCGGCCAGAAAGCGTCCAGCACCTGCATTGAGCGTTTCGGGGCGGTCGACGATTGGAGGGATCACCTCATCGTAGCCGGCATCATTGTAGAGATCCTGCAGAGCGCGCTGGAGCCTGCGCAGCAGGCTCGCCCGAATGCCCAGGGCATCACTGATGCCGGCAATGGGACGAACGTTCACATGTCCCCCAATTCGGCGTAACGAACCATCAGCATGCTCGGCAGTTCGGCGAGCCGATCCAGAACCCGCTGATCCGGTGGCGTGTCCACATGAACAAGCGCCACAGCACGCCTTGTATCAGCCCTCCTGCCCAGGCGGAAATCACCAATGTTGATGCCCGCCTCGGCAAGAATGGAGCCCACGGCAGCAATGACCCCGGGACGGTCCTCATTATGCAGGTAAATCAGGTTGCCCTCGGGCGCAATCTCCACTTCGCAGGTATCAAAACTCACCAATCTCGGACGCTCCCCATCGAACAACGTGCCCGATACGCATCGCTCGCCCTCATCGCCCTCCACCTCGAGACGGATCAGGGTGGCAAAGCTTGCGGAACGATCCGTGGCCTTCTCGGTGATTTCAATGCCGCGATCGCGGGCAAGCATCGCCGCGTTGACAACATTGACCTCTTCAAAGCTCTGTGACAGCAGACCATTGAGCAAGGTATTGATCAGCGCCTTTCGGTTCAGCCTCGCCGCCTGGCCCTCAAACGTCACCGTGACCTTCGAATAACCGGGGCGCATGGTTTGGCCAAGAAACTGCCCCATGCGCTCGCACAACAGCATATAGGGCGCCAAGAGCCGCTGTTCCTCTTCGCTCAGCGAAGGCACATTGACGGCATTGGTGATGGTTCCCCGGAGAAGATAGTTGACCATCTGCTCGGCCACCTGCACGGCAACGTTCTCCTGGGCCTCCTGGGTCGAGGCGCCAATATGGGGGGTACAGATCACGTTATCCAGCTCAAACAGCGGATGCTGCCTGGCAGGCTCCTGCTCATACACATCCAGACATGCGGCAAAGAGATGTCCGGACTTGCAGGCTTCATAGAGGGCCTGCTCATCCACGATGCCGCCCCGGGCGCAATTGACGAGAATCGATCCCTTTTTCATGCTGGCCAGAACATCCGCATTGATCAGATGCCGGGTGGACTGCAACAGGGGGACGTGGATGGTCAGGACATCCACCATGCCCGCCAGCTCCTCGACGCTGCCCACCTTCGTGACCCCCATGGCCTCGGCGCGCTCATCGGAGATGAACGGATCATAGACGTAAACGGAAAGGTGAAGCCCCTTCAACCGGTCACAGACGATACTGCCTATGTTGCCCGCACCGATGACACCCGCTTTCTTGCCAGTCAATTCCTTGCCCATGAAACGGGACTTCTCCCATTTGCCCGCCTTCGTCGAAGCACAGGCCTGGGGAATCATGCGAGCGGCGGCTACGATATGGGCTATGGCCAGCTCGGCCGTGGTGATCGTGTTGCCCAGGGGCGTGTTCATTACAACAATGCCGCGCCGAGAACAGGTCTCCACATCGATGTTGTCCACCCCGATGCCGGCGCGGCCGATGACCTTGACGCGTTTTGCCGCATCCAGAAGCGCGCCCCTGAGCTGGGTGGACGATCGAACGACTATGCCATCGTATGCACCGGCAATGGCCCGCTTCTCATCCTCGGAAAGTCCGGGCCGATAATCCACCTCGATGCCGTGATCCCTGAACACCGCCAGCGCACGCGCTGACATTGCATCGGCGATCCACACGCGCGCCATGGTCATCAGGCCTTCGGGAACCGCTCGAGCAATACATCCTGAGCAGCAGCCACGCCAGCCCCCATGTTCACGGGATGACCGAACTTGCCAAGAGCCATTTCAATGGCTGACATCGCTGTCGTGATATCAAACGCATCGTAGTATCCCAGATGAGCGATGCGCACGATCTTGCCCTTCAGATGATCCTGGCCTCCGGCAAATGTCACTCCCATGACATCCCTGAGATACTTGACGAATGCCCCGCCATCGATGCCTTCGGGAACATAAGCCCCCGTTGCCGATGTCGCAGGGGCCTTGGACACCAGTTCCATGCCAAGGGCCTTTACCCCCGCCCGCGCAGCCCGAGCCAACAGTGCATGACGCGCATAAAGCTCATCCAGGCCTTCCTCGAACATCATCTTCAACACTTCGTTCAGGCCTATGATCAACGAGGCGGCCGGTGTCCAGGCCGTTGTATCCTTGCCTCTTTGCTGGTTCTTGCGCTCAACGGCGAGATCGAAATAGAAACGCGGACACTTGGCCTCCTCGGTCAAGGCCCAGGCCTTTTCCGACAAGGCGATCATCGCCAGCCCCGGCGGAAGCATGAATGCCTTCTGAGAGCCGGAAATCACGACATCCAGCCCCCATGCATCCATCGGCATATCAATCACGCCCAGCGCAGTGATCGCATCGACGACGAGAGCACACTTCGGCAATGACCGCGTCAAGGCGGCAATTTCACGGATCGGATGCTCGGTCGTCGTCGATGTTTCCGATGCCTGAACGAAAACCCCTCGTGCATGGGGGTGAGCCTCGAGGGCTTCCCTCACAGCATCGACGCTGACCGCATGCCCCCATTCCACCTTGATCTCGACGACATTGACGCCGTGCTTGGCCGCAATCTTCCCCCAGCGCTCGCCGAACTTGCCGCCATTGACATAAATGATGGTATCGCCCGGGGAGCAGAGATTCGTCACGGCTGCTTCCATGGCGCCAGAACCGCTGGAGGCGAGCATCAGTGCATCGTTGCGGGTCTGAAACACCTTTTCGAGCATGGCCTTCGTTTCGGAAAAAATGGCCGAGAATTGCGGGGTACGGTGATGCATCATCGGATGGGCCATGCGCAGCATCACGCGCTCCGGCACGGCTGTTGGACCTGGTGAAAGAAGATACTGTTTGATCAAGTTGGTTTCCCCCGAGCCTGAAAGCATTTTCCGCACCAACGGCAAGGGTGGTGCGCGGGCATGCTATAGCTGCCATGGATACGGTCAATGTAAAATCGGATCAGCCAGCGCCCGTGATGAGCTGCTCCCACTCCCGCAATTCATGCCCTTCCGAGATCATCTCCCCTATGCGTTCGGCAGGAAGTGGTTGGGAAAACAGATACCCCTGGCCCCACTCGCAGTGATGACGCTGCACACAGACAAGTTGCGCCCGGGTTTCGATGCCCTCAGCAATCACATTGACGTTCAGGTTGTGGGCCAGGTCTGCAATGGCGCCCACGATAAGTTCGTCCGGCTTGTTCTCGGGAGCGCCGCAGACAAAGGAACGGTCCATCTTGATCGTATCGATGGGAAATCGCTTGAGATACACCAGTGAAGAGAAGCCCGTCCCAAAGTCATCTATGGCAATGCGTATCCCCAGTTCCTTGAGGCGGTGCAGCTTGTCGATGGAGACATCGGCCTGGTCCATGACGATGCTTTCCGTGATCTCAAGCTCGAGGCGCTGCACCGGAAGGCCGCTTAGACGCAGCGCATCATCGATCTGGCCGACAAAGTCCTCCGACCTGAACTGCAGGGCCGACACATTGACGGCCATCACCGCATCTTGCGAGAAGACCTTGGGGAACGCGGAGATCCATTCGTGGAACTGGGAACAGGCCGCCTTGAGCACCCATTCGCCCAGGCCCTGAATCAGGCCGGTCGACTCTGCAATGCCGATGAACTGATGAGGGAGCACGAGACCATGCCGCGGATGATTCCAGCGAACCAGCGCCTCGAAACCAGCCAGTCGGCCCTGCACCAGATCCAGGAAGGGCTGATAGAACAAGACAAACTCCTCGTTCTTCAGCGCCTGCCGAAGGTCGTTCTCCATCTCCAACCTGTGCTCAACCTTGATGCCGAGACTCTGCGTATAGAAATGAAATCCCTGACCTCGGCGATGCTTGACCACATACATGGCGGCATCCGCATGCTTGATCAGATCCTCAACCGTGGTCGCATCATCGGGGAAGATGCTGATGCCTATGCTGCCTCCAAGATGATATTCGCGATTCTCAAGCCGGACGGGCTCGGCAAGCAATGCAACCAACTTGTTGGCGATGACGCCGACGCTTTCCACATCGTGAATATCCGGAAGGGCCAGCGTGAACTCATCTCCTCCATAGCGAGCCACAAGATCTGCATCCCGCAGGGATGCCTGCAGGCGACCGGCGATCTCCTGCAGTATGGCGTCGCCGGCACCATGCCCGAGCGTGTCATTGATGTTCTTGAACCGGTCAAGGTCAACAAACATGACCGCGACCTTCGTGCCATGGCGGCGGGCTTGGCGCAGCATCATCTCGAGCTTGTCCATGAACATGTACCGGTTGGCCAGGCCGGTTAAGCGGTCCTTGTGGGCAAGGTGCTCAAGGTACTGCTCCACTTTCTTCCGGCGATTCACCTCACATTCAAGCTGCCGGTTCCGCTCCTCCAACTCAACCACGGCCTCCTCGAGGCTGCGATATGTCCAGGCATTTTCCAAGGCCATGCGGGCATGTCGCAAGAGCGTGCGGGCAGCCTGCAGATCGGCATCGGCAAACACGCGACCGTTGTCCCAAGTTAGCAACTGGACAACGGCAAGCAGTCTGTCGCGCACGATAACGGGCAATGCCAGAAAGGAGCCTGACAGACAAGCGGGCTCGCAGTCTTGTGGAACGCGCCCATCCTCGTTGATCTTCTCGACCAACATGGACCGCCGGTTTTCAACCACCCACTGAACACAGGAGCGATCCGTGTCGATATGCTCGCCGTGCAGCTTCACAAGCCTGTGCCCTTGAAAGGCCACAACCTTCAGGCGCCGCCCTTCGTCTTCAATCCTGTAGACAAGGCCGCCGGCTGCATGTGTGAGCTGCACGAGCCTGCTCAATACCATGGAGAAAAGCGCATCAAGGTCCAGCGTTTTTGCCAGATCATCCGGCAATGAGCTCAGCTCCTGCAGCTCCTTCGTTTTTCTTTCCAGATTCTGTTCGGTCCGGTGATAGGCCTCGAGCAGTTGTTGAAAGCCTTGGGCAATGTCACGGAGCTCTTCGGCCACCTCGAGCTCATCCAGCGAGGCAACGCCACCGCCATCGCCTTGCTGAATGGTCGAGGCAAGCGCGTTGAGCGCATTGAAAACGGATTGCAGAAGGGCCAAGGCCCCCAGCACGATCACGCCAACCAACAGCAGCAGAATGACATCCGGCGTGGAAAGCCGATCCACCAAGCCATGGCGAACCAAGAGGTAAAGGAAAGCCACAAGCGGTATCAGAATGATAAGCAAGGCGCAGACCCTGAACTGAAGGCCGAGCTGCCGGCCACGAATGCTCAGTGGGTTGTCTTTCATCTTTCCTCCCCGCTCAGGTATGGACTAATATAAGTTATGAACAAGGTCTTGTAAATCCGCCCCGGGCAGAGATGGTGGCCTTGTCCCGCCGCGCCTTCCATTTGACGAACGCCCAGGCTTTCCTAGGCTAACCCCATGCTGAGTCTACAAGATCAACCTGACGCATCCTGTCATATCCCCAGGCACTTGGCCCAATCGCTGTTCTCTGCGGCGTTGAACAGCAAGCATCCCGAATACGGCCTTGTGCTCGAGAAAGAAAGCCAGGGCCTGACCATTCATACGGTTGGCCCCCTGGAATGCCTGCTGGAGGCGGTGCAAGATGTGAAGCAACCCGTCCAGGCCGTTTATCAGACCCATTTCCACGGCACGCCCATGGAAACCGAGGCGTTTTGCTCCCTGGCCCGGGCATGCAACAGGAGCTTGCTATGCCTGGGGCTTGGCACTGATACCGAGGGGAGAATCGAGATTCACGCCTTTCTGGCCGATAACGAACAATGCAGACCCGTCAGCGAGGAGCTGGAAGAAGACGGCTGCTGGTCCGCAGCGACCTGAACCGCTAGCTTTCCGCCATGCGCATCTGCTATGTGGGGCTGAATCATAAAACCGCGCCGGTCGAGCTGCGCGAGCGCCTGGCCATTTCATCCCAGGACATTACGCGGATTCTGCAGGGCATCGTTGCCCATCCCGCCATCCGCGAGGCCGCTCTCCTTTCGACCTGCAACAGGGTGGAAATGACAGCCGTCACGCATGATCCTGATGCAGCCATCGCGGCATTACACGAATGGTTCTCCAACAAGGCGGCCATGGACCTCGAGCAGGTCATCAGCCACCTCTACTCATACACGACAGACGATGCCGTAAGGCATCTGTATGCCGTTGCAGCCGGCCTGGACTCCCTCGTGCTTGGCGAACCTCAAATCCTTGGCCAGGTCAAGGCTTCCTATGAGTATGCGCTGGATGCAGGCACAGCCGGGCATGTCCTTCACCGCCTCTATCAGTCGACCTTTGCCGCCGCGAAGCGCGCGCGCAGTGAAACGGGTATCGGCAAGCAGGCCGTGAACATCTCCTCGTGCGCCGTAGAGCTGGCCAAACACATCTTCGGAGACCTGAGCGGCAAGACGGTCATGCTGATCGGCGCTGGAGAAATGGCGGAACTGGCCGCAACCCATTTCCGGGGACAGGGATGCACGAACATCCTTGTGGCCAACCGGACACTGGAACGTGCAAAACGCCTGGCCCGGAGCTTTGACGGTCATGCCTTGGTGCTTGACGAGCTCGAGCACTATCTTGATGCGGCCGACATCGTTCTCTCAAGCACGGGAGCCAACACCTTTGTGCTACTACCTGATGTCGTACGCCGTGCGATGGCCAAACGCCAGGGCAAGCCGATGTTTCTGGTCGACATCGCCGTACCCCGCGACATCGACCCCCGAATCGGCGACCTGGACGATATCTACCTCTATGACATTGATGATCTGCAGCAGGTCGTCCAGGGCAATCGGGAGCAGCGTGAGCAGGAAGCCAGAAAGGCCAGGGCCATTCTCGAGGAAGAAGCCGAGATTTTCCTGCGCTGGCTCAAGTCTCTGGAGACCGTTCCCCTGATCCGCAGCATTCAGACGCAGATGGAGGCCATACGGCGGGAAGAATTGGCCAAGGCGGAAAAGTACCTTCTCCGTGGTCTGGATGAAAAACAACGGGCGGCTGTCGAACGCTTCAGCCGCGCCCTGATGAAACGCTTCATGCATCCAGCGCTGAAAACGCTCAAATCGCTCCCGGCCGATATGGAGGGGGATCTGCTCATGGGATCGGCAAGCCGGCTTTTCGGCCTTGAGTCCGACTCCGTCACGCTATCCGAACATGCTCGCAAGGGGACAGATGAACAGCCGCTACGATGACATCCTTCGGCGGCATGATGAAATCACATGCCTGCTTGCCGACCCAAACATTGCAGGCAATCCCAAGGAGTTCAGCAGGCTTTCCAAGGAGCTTGCCGAGCTAGCCCCCATTGCAGCGGAAATCGAGCGCCTGAGAAACATCGCCAGGGAACTGGCCGAGCAAGAGCAAATGCTGGAAGACCCCGAATGTGACAGCGAGCTCCGTTCCCTGATCCGTCAGGACATCAGCCGACTGAAAACCGAACGCGATGCATGCAGGGAACGCCTTCGCATCCTGCTACTGCCCAAGGACCCCAACGACGACCGCAATGTCATCCTGGAAATCCGAGCCGGCACGGGAGGCGAGGAAGCCGCCCTGTTTGCAGCCGACCTTTTTCGCATGTACGCGCGCTTCGCTGAATCCAGGGGGCTCAAGGTCGAGGTTCTGTCAGCCAATGAAACGGGCATTGGCGGCTTCAAGGAAATCATTGCACAGATCATGGGGAAAGGCGCCTACTCCCTGTTCAAGTTCGAATCTGGCGTCCATCGCGTACAACGCGTTCCGGAAACCGAGTCAGGCGGACGCATTCATACCTCGGCCGTCACCGTCGCCGTGCTGCCCGAGGTCGAGGATGTGGAGATTGATATTCGCCCCGAAGACCTGCGCATCGATGTCTATCGTGCCTCCGGAGCAGGCGGGCAGCATGTGAACAAGACCGAATCCGCCGTTCGCATCACGCACATTCCAAGCGGAATCGTGGTCACCTGCCAGGATGAATCAAGCCAGCACAAGAACAAGGCCAAGGCCATGAAAGTCCTCCAGGCCAGGCTCTATGATGCCGAGCAGCGCGCCAGACAAAACGAACGATCCGAAACCCGACGCATGCTTGTCGGCAGCGGCGACCGGTCCGAGCGCATACGAACATACAACTTCCCTCAGGGCAGGGTCACCGACCACCGCATCAACCTCACGCTCTACAAACTCGAGCAGATCCTGAATGGCGAACTCGGGGAGCTTGTGGATGCGCTGCGCATGCACGAACAAACGGAGCTGCTGGCCCAGCAAGCCGCATGATGAACGCCGGCGCATGGCTAAGACATGCGGCCGCCATCCTTGATGAGGCGAGATGCGACACGCCGCGCCTGGATGCCGAGTGTCTGCTGGCCCATGCCTGGGGCCTGACTCGCTCCCAGCTTTTCACGCGCACGAAAGACCCCATCCCCGAAGAAGTGCTCGACAGATTCAGAACCCTGATCTCACGTCGGGCAAGGCGCGAGCCCTTGGCACATATCACCGGATGCCGGGAATTCTGGTCGCGTGATTTCAAGGTCTCGCCGGCGACGCTGATCCCCCGCCCTGAAACGGAACACTTGATCGAGGCGACGCTTCGCCACTTTCCGGACCGGAACATGAAGCTCCGGTTCTGCGATCTGGGGACAGGCAGCGGCTGCATTGCCATCACGCTGGCCCTTGAGTATCCGCATGCGAAGGGCATCGGCTGTGACATCGATCTTGAAGCCCTTCGGTGCGCACGCAGAAACGTCGAACGACATGGTGTTTCGAAACGGCTGCACCTGCTTCAGTCCGACATGCTTTCGGCCTTCAGCATGGGTGACCATTTCGATCTCATTGTTGCCAATCCACCCTATGTCGCGGCCGATGAAATGAGCGGCCTTGAGCCCGAGCTAAGTTACGAACCCCGCCATGCCCTAACCGATGGCAAGGACGGTATGAGTTACATTAGAAGCATCCTGACATCAGGCGGCATGTTCCTTCGAAAAACCGGACGCATCATCGTGGAGACCGGAACATGCGGTCTCCCCGAAACGCCGCGCGGCCTGCACAGACTGGAAGTGATTCGCGATCTTTCCGGGCAATTGCGCGGCGCTGTCTATGCCCGCGCAAGACCGGACTGACACAGGCTCAGGCGCAACCGCCCTCGCCATGGACATGACCATGGCTCAACTCATCCGCCGTCGCCTCGCGGATGGCCACGACATCCACCTCAAAATGCAAACGCTGGCCGGCAAGGGGATGGTTGCCGTCCACCCGAACCTCATTATCGCGCACATCAGCGACCGTAACCACCTGCACGCCGGCGTCGGTCTGAGCCTGGAATTGCATGCCCGGTTCGATCGTATCAATGCCCTGGAAGAGATCCCTGGGCACCCATTGGGTCAGGGACTCTTGATACGGACCATATGCATTCTCCGGCTCGATGACGGCGCTGATGTGATCGCCCACGCGCTTGCCCGCAAGCTCGGCTTCCAAGCCTGGAATGATATTGTCCGCACCATGAAGATACTGCAAGGGCTCGTCGCCCTGCGACGAGTCCAGAATATCGCCCGCATCGTTGGTCAGGACATAGTGAATGGTGACAACCGTGTTCGGTTGAATGTGTTCTATGGACATGATGTTCTCCTTCAAAGCGCCCACCCTATACGCAGGATCAGCCCGCACAAGCAAAAATCGGTATGGCCAGCTTGCGGAAACCGTTAGACTGGGCTGCGATGATCATCGTCTCGATCCAGAACCAGATGTTGCTGCATCGCCTCCCGCAAGGAACGTGGCGGACCTATCCGGTGTCCACGTCCGCCATCGGGCCGGGCAACCTTCGAGACAGTCTGTGCACACCATTGGGCCGCCACAGGATCTATGCCCGGATTGGTCAGGGATGCCCGCCGATGACGGTGTTCCGCGGACGCAAGCCCGTGGGTTTGTACAATCCCTCGTTAGACGACCTGCAGCAGGACTGGATCCTCAGCCGGATCCTCTGGCTTGAAGGATGTGAAACGGGCTTCAACCGTCGGGGGCGTGTGGACACGCGCGCGCGCTACATCTATATCCATGGCACGCATGATGAAGAACGCATCGGCACACCGGCATCCCATGGATGCATCCGCATGCGCAACACCGACATCCTGGAGCTTTTTGATCGATGCCGCACAGGCGAAACGGTCCTTATTCGCCCCTGAGATGAAGCCATTGCGCCAAGCCGACCACAGCAGCCGGCAAAGCCAGCAGATTGATCACTGGCAGCATCATCGCCGCCGTGGCAGCAGCGCACAACCCAAGATAAAACCCCCGATGTCGCAGGAACTCCTGTTTTCGACGCCCCCAGTCCCAGCCCCTCCGGCTTGCTGACACATCCATGATCTCATAGGCAAGCAGCCGAAATCCGGCATAAGTCCAAACCAGGCCCGCCAAGACCCCGCCAATGACCGGTACAGCCAACGCAATCCACGCAAGCAGGGCAAAGGGAAGAAACTGCAACAAGGGCATGACGATGCTTTTCATGCTTTGCAACATGCTGCGCCAGAACGAAACCTGCCGCCGTGCATGTTGTCCCTCGACAATCGCAACCAGATCCTCCAACCATGCGGAGGCCATGACCGACCCCAATGTCATGTATGCGAGCAAGCCGACGAGAAACCCAAGGGCTGCGGCTAACAGCCAGACCAGGATGTCCAGCAGTTGTGCATACCATGCATGCCCCTCGGGCACGAACTGGCCAAGGAGCATACCGGTCAGCCACACCGTTCCTGAACCGAGCACCACCATCAGCAACAGCAAGACGGCACTCATCTTCAGCACCAGCCGCCGGAGTTCTCTTTCGGACAGCAAGCGCCTGAATCCGGAAACGAAAGCCAGTATCCCCCGCAGCATCAGCGTGCCCTCGCACGGCGAACGTCACAGCCGACCTTCCTGAGATCCTCGAGTACGCGCATGGCGGCATGCATGTCCGCCTCCTCCACCAACACGCGGGGGGCCAGCAAATCCCCGATGGGCATCAATGCACTCACAGCCTCCCCCTCCAGACGATGCTCAATGCCGCGCGCGGCCAGCTCCGCGCTGAGCAGGCGCAAAAACACCATCTCTTCCGAACGGATCAATTCCCTCATCGGTCTTTCAGATCATGTTCGTAGACGTTTCGGATACCTTGCTCCAGAGGGATGGAGGCCTGCCATCCCAGCGCATGGAGCCTTGAGACGTCCATCAGCTTGCGCGGCGTGCCGTCCGGCTTGCTCGCATCCCAGACAAGCTCGCCCTCAAATCCCACAATATCGCGTACCATCCCGGCAAGCTCCCGAATCGTGATGTCCTTGCCAACGCCGACATTGACGATCTGCTCGTCGCTGTAATTTTGCATCAGGAATAAGCAGGCATCGGCCAAATCGTCCACATGCAGAAACTCGCGCCGGGGACTCCCCGTGCCCCACAGCACAACCTTCGGCTCCACGCCCGTGCGCCGGAAGCCGCCGTTTGTGCGCTCAAGACCCAGCATCGCAAGCACGCCGTCAGGTATCCGGCCATCATGATCCTCATCACGGGCAATGGCCTCAAGATCACCCGCTCCAGCCAGCTTCGCCAAATGAAACTTGCGCAGCAACGCAGGCAACACATGTGAAGACTCCAAATCAAAATTGTCTCCCGGACCGTACAAGTTCGTCGGCATCAGGCTGATCGCATCAAAACCGTACTGCCGACGATAGGCCTGGCACATCTTGATCCCCGCAATCTTCGCCACCGCATACCACTCGTTCGTCGGCTCAAGCGGCCCCGTCAGCAGATACTCCTCCTTAAGCGGCTGCGGCGCATGCTTCGGATAAATGCACGAAGAACCCAAAAACAACAGCTTCCTCACCCCATGCCGCCAGGCCGCATCAATCACGTTCGTCTGTATCTGCAAATTGTCACGAATGAAATCCGCAGGACGGCTGTCGTTCGCGTGAATGCCGCCCACACGCGCCGCAGCCAGAAACACGTACTCCGGCTTCTCCTCGGCAAAGAAGGCGTCCACAGCCTTCTGGTCCCGCAAATCCAGCTCGCTTGAGCTGCGAAGCACAAGGTTGTCATGGCCTTCCTTCCGGAGCCTGCGCACAATGGCCGAGCCCACCAGACCACGGTGCCCGGCAACATAAATCCTCGATCCCCTATTCATGGCGATTGTACGCACGATACCCGTGATCCTTCACCAGGGCATCGCGCTCCGCCTCCTTCAGATCCTCGCGCATCATCTCGCTCACCAACTCCTCAAACGTCACCTCAGGCTCCCAGCCAAGCTTCTCCTTCGCCTTCGATGGATCGCCAAGCAACGTCTCAACCTCCGTCGGCCGAAAATAACGTGGGTCCACCGCCACAATACAGCGCCCGTGCTGATCATAACCCTTCTCGTCCACGCCCGAGCCCTCCCACCGGATCTCAAGGCCAACCTCCGATGCCGCAGCCTCCACAAAATCCCGAACCGAGTACTGAACCCCAGTCGCTATCACAAAATCCTCCGGCTCATCCTGCTGCAGCATCAGCCACTGCATGCGCACATAGTCCCGCGCATGACCCCAGTCGCGCTTCGCGTTCAGGTTCCCCAAATACAAACACTCCTGAAGACCAAGCTTGATCCTCGCCAACGCACGCGTGATCTTCCGCGTCACAAACGTCTCACCCCGAAGCGGCGACTCGTGGTTGAACAAAATCCCGTTGCATGCATAGATCCCGTACGCCTCACGGTAGTTCACCGTGATCCAGTACGCATACAGCTTCGCCACCGCATACGGACTACGCGGATAAAACGGCGTCGTCTCCTTCTGCGGTATCTCCTGAACCTTGCCGTACAACTCCGATGTCGACGCCTGGTAATAACGCGTCTTCCCTTCCAAACCCAAAATCCGGATCGCCTCCAGAATCCTCAGCGCCCCCAATGCGTCCGAATCCGCCGTGTACTCCGGCTCCTCAAAACTCACCGCCACGTGCGACTGCGCAGCCAGATTGTATATCTCGTCCGGCTGAACCTGCTGGATAATCCGAATCAGACTCGACGAATCCGTCATGTCTCCATGGTGCAGAATAAATCGACGATCGCTCTCATGCGGATCCTGATACAAATGGTCAATCCGGTCCGTGTTGAACAGCGACGTCCGACGCTTGATCCCATGAACCTCATAACCCTTTCCCAGCAAAAACTCCGCCAAATACGCACCATCCTGACCCGTAATCCCAGTGATCAAGGCCCTTCTTTTCCGCGTCATTCGCCTGCCCTCCCATAATGGTCCTCGAAACGCTCAATATCATCCTCGCCCAGATAATCACCCACCTGAACCTCGATGATCTGCAGCGGGATCTTGCCTCGGTTCGCCAGCCGGTGGGTCTGTCCGATCGGGATATACGTGCTTTCGTTCTTGGCGACCGTGTAAGTACGCTCGCCATTGGTCACGGTCGCCGTTCCCGATACAACCACCCAGTGCTCGGAACGATGCTGATGCGCCTGCAGGCTGAGGCTGGCGCCAGGCTTGACCTCCAGCCGCTTGAGCTTGTAACCGGATGCATGATCCTCAAGCACCGTATAACTTCCCCATGGACGCCTGACCGTCACATGCTCGATATGATGATTCCGGCCCTGTTGCTTCAGCACATCGACAATCTTTCGAACGGCTTGGCTGTCTCCCCGTCGACAGATCAGAATCGCATCATCGGTCTCGACCGCGATAATGTCTTCCAGCCCAGCGGCGGCAAGCAGGCGACGCTGGCTCCGCAGCAGGGAACGGGAACAGGACAGCGCAAGCACATCACCATCAATGACATTGCCCGCCTCATCCTTTTGCGAAATATCATAAACGGCATCCCAGCTTCCAACATCCGACCAACCGATATCGGCGGGCACGAGTCGGACATTGCCGGCCTTCTCCATGACGCCGTAATCAATGGAAATCGATGGCATGTCACCAAAATGTCTTCGCAGGACTTCCTGGGGATGCTCATCCACGCTCCACAGCTTCCTGATGCGCTGCAGAACCTCGTGCACTGCCGGCAAATGCTCCCTGATGGCCTCAAGGATCACCGAGGCCTTCCAGACAAACATGCCCGAATTCCAGAAATAGCCGCCTTGCTCGAGAAAGCGCTCGGCCGTCTCCAGGTCTGGCTTTTCCGTAAAGCGGAGAACATCGAAGATCGCCCCCGGACCAGGCTTCACCTGGATATAGCCAAAGCCGGTATCGGCCCGGGTAGGCAGGATTCCGAATGTCACCAAAGCCCCCTTCTCTGCCTCCATGGCTGCAAGGCGCAGGCAGTCGTGGAACCCTTGGACATTTCGAATCAAGTGATCCGCGGGTAGCACGACCATGACCGGATCCCGCCCGAGCTGATCAAGCAGCCAGGCCGCCGCAACAGCAATGGCGGGAGCCGTGTTCCTGCCAACCGGCTCCAGCAGGGTCGTGTATTTCTCCAGCAGGTCAAAGGCTTCTCCCGATGCATGAGCCTCGGCCGTGACAACCATGACGTTCTCCGGCCCAATGAGCGGCTGCAACCGGCCCACCGTGGCATCGAGAAGGTTTTCCGTCCCCTCCAGGCAGAGGAACTGTTTCGGCAATTGCTGGCGCGAAAGCGGCCAGAGCCGTGTCCCAGACCCGCCCGCAAGCACGACGGCATGCAGTCGACATGCCCTTTTGCATCTCCTGTCATCTTCATATGGCTCCTTTCCGATGTATCAAGGATTCCAGTCCCAAGGCTAAAGCTGCATACAAAGGGCGCCTCCTAAAGGTCCTGCATCCCCCTCATGCATGAGCGCATTATAGTCCAAAGAAAGCGACATGTCGGGAGAAAAGTCGCCTGGCTAGGAGGGCGAAGCGGGAATGACATCAAAGGGATGGAGGATAGCACCGATTCCCTGGCCCATGCGGATGTTCAGCGCCAGAAGGCAGGCGTGCAACAATCAGCGGGCACCAGTTGCCAGTTGGAAAATGGCATTGGCAGACGAGTTGCATTCAGGGAATAGACAAGCCCTGCATAACTGTTCACTCGGAAGATGCTCCCTGAATCGACCGCGCCTGGAGCCAGGGTCAGTCGCTCCTCGTCCCGAAAGATCCCGAAACCAAGAAAGCGGTCGCTTTTCCCGGAGACAGCAAGTCCTGCCTCAATCCTCCGCCAGCATGCGCTTGGACAACTGACCGAAGATGTCGCGGCTAATGGGCAAAGAGCTCCCATGGCCGACTTGCCGAAAATCGGCTGCGGTGGCGCAAGTGGACAAATCCGCGATTGGTATCGACCCGGCCGTTGCTGCGACCATGATGGAATCCCGCATACAAAAACTCGGTGTGCCTCGCATGGTTTATGCGCAACAGCCAATCACCCCGAAGGCGTATTTGCGTCTGTTGCCCCCTCCAAGGCGCCTGGACAGCGCCAAAAGAAGCAGACGCTGAGGCAACCACTGGTCATGACAAAAAAGCGGGCACACGCGGTACCCGCCCTTGGTCCGGCTCCCTGCCGAAGCTAATCATCCAGCCACTTGATTGAGCAGCCGATGGTCGGGTGCTGGGGCTGCGGGGCCGGCTCGCCCCGAACCATGGACTCGGCCGCGGGAATGAGCTCCTGACGCGTCACCTTGCTTTCGTCCTTCCAATAGTCATCGATGCGGCCGTGATAATAAAGCTTGCCATGCTTGTCGAACAGGTACAAATCCGGCGTGCACTGAGCATCGAAGGCCTTGGCTACCTCCTGGGTCTTGTCGGCGAGATATGGAAAATCAATGCCCCATTCCTTGATCTTTTCCTTCATCGCGGGAATGGAATCTTCAGGATAATCGGGATGA
This sequence comes from Mariprofundaceae bacterium, assembly GCA_015488115.1. Taxonomy (GTDB): domain Bacteria; phylum Pseudomonadota; class Zetaproteobacteria; order Mariprofundales; family Mariprofundaceae; genus J005. The sequence continues at coordinate 15,413 of WFOK01000029.1, read as the reverse complement.
ATGTTCGGATTGATCGCGACCGTATGGATGCCCATGGCGCGCAAGGTCTTGGCATGACGGATCAGCCGCGGCCAGACCGCCAGCGCATACGGACAGTGGTTGCAGGTAAACGCCACCAGAAGTCCCTCCGGTCCCAGTTCATCATGCAGCGAATGAACCCTGCCATCCGGATCCTCAAGCGTGAAATCAGGCAGCGCCCAGCCCAGATCAACATGAATGGAAGCAACAAGTGCCATGGTCTCAACCTCCGTTCTACGTTTGTCGCAAACCTAGCGGATTGTGTCCGGTCAATAAACGCACACCGGGTACGGACTCAGAAATATCCCGACAAATGCACCCTGACGATCGCAAGGATGCCGGCAAAAACCAAGAGGGCCCCCCACCAGGCAGCACGACGCAACCGCGCATGTTTGCCCAGGCGGAAGGCCACGAATCCCAGCATGATATAGACGGCGACAAGAAACAGCTTGATGGTCATCCAGGTTTCGACAAACGGATACTGTCGCAGCACCATCACCATCGACAAGCCACTGAGCAGCAGCATCGTGTCAATGACATCCGGCACAATCCGCCTTCCCAGGCGATGAAGCACGGGTCGCCCCTGCCACTGGCGCACCCCTCGCCAGACAAACAACGACAGTGACCCTGCAGCACACCCAAGGTGAAACAGACGCAGTGCCTCCAGCGGTGCGTGCATGTCAGATCACCCCTGCCTGACGCGCGATGAATGCCGTCTTCGCGGAAAGCTCCAGCGAACAGGTCCATTTGTAAGCCTGATCGAGGCTTTCACCCCAGGCGTAAACGCCATGCCCACGCACGATACAGACCCGATGCGCAAGCAGCATTTCCGCTACCTGTTCGGCAGCCCGCTCGAAATACTCCTCATAAGGGACCTCAAGCACTGGCACGCGCGGGAAATAGAGCTGTCCCTCGAAGTCCGGAGGCACGAAATCATCACCACCAAGGGTCAAGGCGACCGCATGTGGACAATGGCTGTGCACAACAGCCCAAGCCTTGCCATTTCGCCGATAGATCGCCTGATGAAGCCGGGCATCGCCGGATGCACCTGCGGTGATCTCCCCCCATACCGGACATGCAATGAAATCCTCGGCCTGCAGCGTGTCTGCGCAGGCGCCTGTCGGGGTTATCCAGAAGACTTCATCGTCCCGAGCCGAGATATTGCCCGAGTGAGAGTCGTTGCAGCCATGCTGTCGCAACCAGCCATAGTAATCCCGCAAGGCCTTGCGTATCGGCATCTGTTTCCTCCTGGCCGCCCGGACCTTCCCGCCAGACACCGCAGCCGGCAAAAGCCATGCTCGGCATACGGTGGACGACCTTCCGTCAATGGTCCATCATTCGCGGTGATGCAATTCTGCATCAATTCGACCTCAATCCAAAGGAGACTGATAGTATGAATGTTGACCAGCACCTGAAAGTCGCCCAGTGGCACATCGAACAGGCTCGCTTGCATGCAACCAGCCAGCATTCCTGCGGCTGCCCGATCAACGAGCACTACAAGAAGATCATCGAGGAAGTCGAGTCCGGAAAGATCCAGGAAGAGCTTTCCTGTTCAGTCGACAATAGCTAAGCCCGCTTTTTCCAAGCTCCGATCAATCCGGACGGCATCCGCTCGTCCGGATTTTTCATTTCCGACTTGAAGCACGCCCAACCAGTCCAAAGCCTGCCGACGTTCGTTGAGGTGATCATGTCCCAGATAGCCAAGGAAGTCCGAAAGCGTCGCACATTCGGCATCATATCCCATCCCGACGCAGGAAAAACGACCCTGACGGAAAAGCTGCTGCTATTCGGTGGAGCGATTCAGATGGCCGGCGCCATCAAGGCGCGGAAGGCCGCCCGCCATGCGACCAGCGACTGGATGAAAATTGAACAGGAACGCGGCATCTCGGTCGCCTCTTCGGTGATGAAATTCCATTACCGGGACCATGAAATCAATCTTCTGGACACGCCTGGGCATCAGGACTTTTCCGAAGATACCTACCGCGTGCTTACAGCTGTGGATTCGGCCATGATGGTTATTGACTCGGCCAAGGGCGTGGAACCACAGACGGAGAAACTCATGGAAGTCTGCCGGATGAGGAACACGCCGATCGTCACCTTCATCAACAAGCTTGACCGCGAAGGCATGGAACCCCTGGACATTCTGGCCGAAATCGAGGACAAGCTGGCCATCGAGTGCGCGCCGTTGTCATGGCCGATCGGCATGGGCAAGGCCTTCCGGGGCGTCTACAACCTCTACAAAAAGGAATTGAACCTGTTCCGACCAGGAGCGGACACCCGCGATTCCGAGAATCTCCGCATCGAGGACCTGAGCGACCCCAGGCTGGATGAATTGCTCGGTTCCCAGGCGGATGACCTGCGGGAAGACATCGAGCTCCTTGAAGGCGCGGCGAATCCGTTCGCCCATGAGGACTTCCTGAACGGAACCCAGACGCCGGTATTCTTTGGCAGTGCCATCAACAATTTCGGCGTACGCGAGCTGCTCGATGCGTTTGTCGAACTCGCACCACCTCCCGGACCGCGGGCGGCGGAGGAGCGCATGGTCGATCCTACAGAGGAAGCATTCTCGGCTTTCTGCTTCAAGATCCAGGCCAATATGGACCCGGCCCACCGCGACCGGATTGCCTTCTTCCGCATCTGCTCAGGCAAGTTCAGCAAGGGCATGACAGTCCGGCACCATCGTCTCGGCAAGGATATCCGTCTGTCCAAGGCAACGATGTTCATGGCGCAGGATCGAAAAAATGTCGAGGAGGCCTGGCCAGGCGATATCATCGGCATCCACAACCATGGCACGATCAAGATCGGTGATACATTCACGGCCAAGGAAAAGCTGAAATTCACTGGCATTCCAAACTTTGCTCCCGAACTGTTCCGCCGGGTCCGCCTGAAGGATCCGATGAAACGCAAGCAGCTACACAAGGGATTGACCCAATTGTCCGAGGAAGGCGCCATCCAGGTCTTCAAGACCCAGCTTGGCGGCGATTATATCTTGGGCGCTGTGGGCGCGTTGCAGTTCGACGTGACCGTGGAACGACTGCGCACCGAATACAATGTCGATGCCGACTATGCTGCCACGGAGTTCCAGGCAGCCCGCTGGATCACCAGCGAGAACGAAAAGGCGCTGGAAAGATTCTGCCGACAGCATGCATCCAGCTTGGCCGAGGATGCGGACGGTTTTCTGACCCTGCTGGCTCCAAGCGACTGGAAGATGAATTACATCATCGAGCAATGGCCCGAGCTCCGCTTTCATAAGACGCGCGAGCATGTCTGAGCAGGCAGCCGCCCGAAAGAAGCATTGAACAAGGCCTACCTGCTGGCGTCGAGCATCGTGGCCATCCGTTTCAACAACCGGCTGCCGCGCATGCGGGCGGCCGACTCCGAAAGCCCGAGCGCATCAGCCACCTCGCGCCAACGCGCGCCATCCGCCCGCAACACGACCAGCGCCCGATCCTCGGCCGACAAGGAAGCCAGGGCCTGACGCAACAATAGATGCTCATCGGGAGACATGCCAGGCTCCGGAGCCACAAGACCGGCATGCAACGCCTCCTCCCGGCGCCTGCGTCGCAGGCCATCGAGACAAAGGCGCGTTGCAATCCGCCGCAACCAAGCGACAAAACGGTGATCATCGCGCAGCTCACCCATGCGCAACCAGGCGCGAACCATGGCCTCCTGCGCGCAATCAGCCGCCATATCCGCATCCATGCAGATCCGGAAACAATAATCGTGCAGGAAGGAAAGGTGCCGGCGCGCAAGCTCCTCGAACGCATCCCGCCGCCGGGGATGCGCCCGGGCCAATGCCACAAGCTCAGCGTCGGCAAGCTGAGAAAGCCTGCGACGCATCATCAAGCGTCAGTTGTCTTCCATCACGCGGCGCAGCACCGGCCGATCGACGAGCTCCCGATTGGGCAGGCTCAACAGGCGTCCGTCTCCCATGCGCAACACGGTCTTCACCGCGCCGACCTCCACAACCTCGCCCGTTCGACCGCCATCGAGTTCCAATTCATCGCCCGGAGCAAACAGCTCCCGCACATAGGCTCCGGCCAAAAGTTCTCCGGCGAGAGCGCGGGCACCCAGGCCCAAGGCCAGTGCCGTAGCTGCTCCCGCAGCCAGCAGCGCGATGCCCAGCACCTCGGCCACAAGCCCAACATCCAGTTGAAGCTGACGAACGGCCAACATCACGGTCAGAAAGGTCATAAAGCCCTGAATGATCCGCCCAATGAGGCGCGATGCATCCACCCCCGCTCCCTCGGCAACGCGCTCGGCCGAGGAGCCCGCGGCTTTCGCCAGCCACAGACCGCCAATGATCACAAGCAAGGCCCCGAACACGCGCGGAAAATACAGCAGGAATGCACGCATGGCCTCGGATGCGGCCGAAAGGTGCAGAGCATCAAGTGCCGAAAGTAGAAAAGCGACGAACACGAACAGACCAACCAACCTGCCCAACAGCCGGGATAAGGTATCACGCACACCCAGGCAGGCCATGGCCTGGCTCAGCTGCACACGCTCGGCGAATGCATCCAGGCCAAGGGCCGCAGCAACCCTGGATGTCAGACCGGTTGACAAGCGGGCCAACAACCAGCCAACGAGCATCATCAGCGCGGCCCCTGCGAGATTCGGCAACAATGCCGCCAACCGCGCCCAGAGCGTGCTCAGGGGGTCCATGACATAGGCCTGGGCCTGATGCAAAATGTCGTTCATTGATCCACCTCCTCATGACTTGGTTTCCGGGATGGAGAAAGATGAACAGATGCTGCGCGCGCAAGCCAAGGGGCCAGTAGACGGGCCAGCACGACCCAAATCCGAGCCAGACCATCGAGCGCATCGCGCAGGATCAGCCGACGCGCCAAGCGCCGTCCTGCCCTGGCCGGCTCGGGTGGCGCCGTACCTCTCAGGTCCGCAATTCGCCTCAGCACCATCTGGGCTGAGACCCGTTCCAGGCCACTCATGCGCGCCTCCGGCATGCCATCCAACCCGTGCCAAAGCCCAGCGCAAAGGCGCCGGCCACCCAAATGGCCAAGGGGGCCTTGATGCGCCAGCCCAGCACACCGAACGCCGCAGGCTGCAGGTTTTGCCAGACCACAAAGCCCAGCAGAGCCGTCACCATCAGCACGATGATCAACCGCAAACGCGCGCGATTCATCTCACCATGACCTCCGTTTCCCTTCTTTTCCATATAGACGCGCAAGCCGGTCGTTTTGTCACACGGACATATCACATGGACGACGGGGACGGATGCGACAGCCCATCGGACGGGCGCGTGAACAGGCCGCCTACACCCCATGCCGAGCAAAGGTCAGCAACCAGGCGCCAAGCAGTCCGACCGAAACGACGAATGGAAACGTCAGCAAGAGCATGAACTGACGAAACAGACCGATAGCCCCGGGTGCGGCAAACCCGATGAGCACCTCGTGATCGGCGACATGGCCCCTGTCAAGTCGACGGAAAGACTGTTAACAGGTCCTATTCGGGCTGAAATATCACGCAGGCCAGCGGTGGGAGGGTCAGCTCGATCGAGTAGGCCCGATCCATCCATGCCTTCGGTTCTGCCACAAGCCCGCCGAGGTTGCCGATGTTCGAACCGCCATAGGCCTCGGCATCTGTGTTGAGCAGTTCCCTGTAAAACCCGGGCTCGGGCACGCCAAGGCGGTAATGTTCACGCACCACGGGCGTCAGATTCAGCACTGCCACGATGAACCGGCCGTCATGGTCCCGACGCAAGTAGCTGATGATGGATTGATCGGCATCATTGCAATCGATCCATTCGAAGCCATGCGACTCAAAATCCAGCTGATGCATGGCCGGAACCTCCCGATACAGACGGTTCAGATCCCGAACCAGCAACTGCAAGCCCCGATGCGGCATGAAATTGCTCTGATCCCATGACAGCTCGCCATCATGGTTCCATTCCTCCCATTGACCAAATTCCAGCCCCATGAACTGCAGCTTCTTGCCCGGATGCGTGAACATGTAAGCATACAACAGGCGAAGGTTGGCAAACTTCTGCCAGTCGTCACCCGGCATCTTCGCCGGCATCGACCCCTTGCCATGCACGACCTCGTCATGCGAAAAGGGAAGAATGAAGTTTTCGTTGAACGCATAGACCATGGAGAAGGTCAGCTCATGGTGATGAAAGCTGCGATAGATGGGATCATGCGAGAAATACCTCAGCGTGTCATTCATCCAGCCCATGTTCCATTTCATCGTGAATCCGAGTCCTCCCAGATACACGGGACGACTGACCATGGGCCAGGATGTCGATTCTTCCGCCATCGTCACGGCACCAGGAAAGCGCTCGTGCACGAGGCAGTTGAACTGCTTGAGAAACTCGACGGCCTCAAGGTTCTCACGACCACCGAACCGGTTCGGAACCCACTCCCCTTCCTTGCGCGAATAGTCCAGATAAAGCATCGAGGCCACGGCATCCACGCGCAAGCCATCGATGTGGTATTGGTCGAGCCAAAACAGGGCTGAAGCGATAAGAAAATTGCGCACCTCATTGCGACCATAATTGAAGATCAGCGTGCCCCAATCCTTGTGCTCGCCCAGTCTGGGATCTTCATGCTCATACAGTGCCGTGCCGTCAAAACGGGCCAGACCATGAGCATCCTTTGGGAAGTGTGCGGGAACCCAATCCAGAAACACGCCGATGCCGTGTTGATGGCAATAATCGACGAAATAGCGGAAATCATCGGGAGAACCGAATCGGCTGGTCGGCGCAAAATAGCCTACGGTCTGGTACCCCCAGGATCCGTCAAACGGATGCTCGGTGACCGGCAGCAGTTCGACATGCGTGTAGCCCATCCACTTGCAATAATCGACAAGCTGATGGGCCAGCTCCCTGTACCCCAAAAAGGCGCCATCAGCACGCCGCCATGAGCCCAGGTGCACCTCATAGATGCTCATCGGCTGATCAAGCGCCTGTCGCGCAAGCCGGTTGGCCATCCACTCCTCATCATGCCATTCATATCGGCGCGGATCATGGACAACGCTGGCCGTGGCCGGCCGCACCTCCATCTGCTGGGCATAGGGATCGGTCTTGTCGAACACACGACCATCGCCTGCGCGAATCTCGTATTTGTACACTTCGCCCGCCTGCAACCCCGGAATGAACAGCTCCCAGACGCCGGAATCGCCCCGCACGCGCATCATGTGCTCCCGACCGTCCCAATGATTGAAATTGCCGATCACGCTGACCCGCTCGGCTGCAGGCGCCCAGACGGCAAAACTGACGCCCTGCACGCCTTCATGCGTGCGCACGTGCGCCCCCATGATCTTGTACTTCTCGAAATGATTGCCTTCGCCAATCAGGTGCAGATCGAGATCTCCCAGAACCGGGGAAAAGCGATAAACGTCCTCCTCCGTCCACCGGTGACCCTCCCTGTTCTCGATCTCGAACCTGTAGGATGCGGCAAAGCTGCCTTCCGGCCAGTGCACGACAAACAGATCCGTTCCCTCGATGCGTTGCATGACCCTTGCCTCGCCCTGATCGGGAATGAGCCACATGCGCTCCGCCCGGGGCTTGAATGCCCGCACCACAACGCCCGGCTTGCCATTCCCTGCCGGATGGCGACCGAGCCAACAGAAGGGGTCGTGACAGCGAGCCTCAATGATGGCCTGCGCCATTTCGTCCAAGGGCATTGGGTTCATGACAACATCTCCTTCAGGTAATGACGGTGGGCTGCTGGCGCCCCGTCAGCTCGTGGAGTCCTGAAACATCAACGGCTGCGGCAATCAACCCTGCCAGCGCCTGCTGGGCATCCAGCCCCTGGCGAGAGGGATCAGGTTCATAGGACTCGAGATACATGCGGATGGTCGCGCCGCTCGTGCCTGTTCCGGACAACCTGAACACGATGCGCGAGCCATCCTCGAACAGGATGCGCAGGCCCTGGTGTCTGCTGACCGAGCCGTCAATGGGATCGGTGTAGGCAAAATCATCACATGCCCTGACAACGCGCCCAGCAAGCTTGCTGCCAGGAAGGTGCTCCTGGGCCTTGCGCACCCGCGCCATGACCGCTTCCGCGGCTGTCATGTCCACGCCCTCGTAATCATGACGGGAATAGTAGTTGCGGCCGAAACGGCGCCAGTGCCCGCGGACCAGGGACGCCACAGACATTCGGCGCACGGCCAGCACATTCAACCAGAAAAGCACGGCCCAGAGCCCATCCTTCTCACGCACATGATCGGAGCCGGTGCCAAAGGATTCCTCGCCGCAAAGCGTGACCCGACCGGCGTCCATGAGGTTGCCGAAAAATTTCCACCCCGTGGGCGTTTCATAGCATGGAATGCCAAGTGCCTCGGCCACGCGATCCGCTGCTTGAGACGTGGGCATCGAGCGCGCTATTCCGCTCAAGCCCCCTGCATAGCCGGGCACCCTTTGCGCGTTAGCCGCCAGAATAGCCAAGGAATCGCTCGGGGTCACAAAAAAGCGGGCGCCAAGAATCATGTTGCGATCACCATCGCCATCCGAGGCCGCTCCCAGATCCGGCGCATGTTCGTCAAACATACGTTCAACAAGCTCCTTTGCGTAAGTCAGGTTCGGATCAGGATGCCCCCCACCAAAATCCTCCAGGGGCTCGGCACGGATCACACATCCCTCGCTGGCCCCGAGCTGGCGCTCGAAAATCTCAACAGCGTAGGGACCGGTCACGGCATGCATCGCATCAAACACGAAGCGAAAGCCATTGCCCAGCAAATCGCGAATGGCATCAAAATCAAAAATCTCCTGCATCAACGCAGCATAATCGGCAACAGGATCGATGACTTCGACAGCCATGCCCTCCAATGCGCACGTTCCCGTGCGGTCGATATCGATATCGGGGGCATCGACAATGCGGTAACAGTCAATCGACTGCGTTCGCCTGTAAATCGCCTCCGTCACTGCTTCTGGTGCCGGCCCCCCATTGCCCGTATTGTACTTGATGCCGAAGTCCTGGGATGGCCCCCCTGGATTATGACTTGCTGACAGAATCAGGCCACCGAAGGCCCCATGCTTGCGAATCACGCACGAGGCCGCCGGCGTGGACAAGATGCCATGCCGACCGACAAGCACGCGCCCAAAGCCATTGGCCGCAGCCATGCGCAAAATGGTCTGTATAGCCTGTCGATTGAAATATCGCCCATCCCCGCCAAGCACGAGCGTCTCGCCTTTGAAGTCGCCAATGCTGTCAAACACGGACTGAACAAAGTTTTCGAGATAATGCTCCTGCTGAAAAACGGCGACTTTCTTGCGAAGTCCGGATGTTCCCGGACGCTGGCCATCGAAAGGACGGGTTGAAACCGTACGTATCGCCATGCCGCACCTCCCTTCTCGTCCGCCAATGTTAAGGCAAACCTCTCCGCAATTCACGGGAAACATGGATGGTCACGAGGCATAAGGCATGCTAGATTTTCATTCATCAGCCCCACCGGGCAGGGAGGAGATGACATGAAACTGACGATGGAACGCAACATCAGCAAGCTGACGGCCAACACCGTTGCGCTGGTTCTGGCCGGCGGACGCGGATCGCGCCTGAAGGCGCTGACCGACTGGCGGGCAAAGCCGGCCGTTCCATTCGGTGGAAAATTTCGCATCATCGACTTTCCTCTGTCCAACTGCATCAATTCGGGCATCCGCCGCATTTCCGTGATCACCCAATACAAGTCCCATTCGCTTCAAAGGCATCTTCAACGCGGCTGGAGTTTTCTCTCCGGTCAGTTCGGAGAATTTCTGGAAGTGCTGTCCGCCCAACAGCGCGTCAGCGAAGGATGGTACGCAGGCACGGCCGACGCGGTGTATCAGAACCTGGACATCATCCGCCATTATGGACCGGAGTACATCCTGATTCTGGCCGGCGACCACATCTACAAGATGGACTACGGCAAAATGATTGCCGCCCATGCGGCCAGCGGCGCAGACATCACCGTGGGTTGCATCCCTGTACCGATCGATGATGCGCGCGCATTTGGCGTGATGCTCGTGGACCAGCAGCATCGCATCATCGAGTTTGCGGAAAAGCCTGAGCATCCAACGCCAATGCCTGGAGATCCGAAGCGGGCTCTGGCATCTATGGGCATATACGTTTTCAGCACCCAGTTTCTGCGTGAGCGGCTGAAGGCGGATGCGAACAAGTCAACCTCATCCCATGACTTCGGCAAGGATATCATCCCAAATGCCATTGACGACGGAGCCAACGTGTTTGCCTTCCGCTTCATGAACGCAAATACCGGTGCGCCGGGGTACTGGCGTGACGTCGGCACGATCGACGCCTACTGGGAGGCAAACATTGATCTTGCCAATATCGAGCCGGAACTGAACCTGTATGACGAAAACTGGCCGATCTGGACCTACCAGGAACAATTGCCGCCTGCCAAGTTTGTCTTCGATGATGATGACCGGCGCGGATTCGCCGTGGATTCGCTGGTTTCGGGAGGCTGCCTGATTACCGGATCCAAGGTGCGCCATTCGGTTTTGTTCTCCAATGTCCGCGTGCACTCCTATTCCCTGGTCGAAGACTCTGTCATTCTGCCGGATGTCGAAATCCACCGACATTGTCGGCTGCGCCGATGCGTGATCGACAAGGGTACCGTGATCCCGGAAGGCACGGTGATCGGTGAGGATCCGGAGGAGGACGCTCGTCGCTTCTATGTCAGTGAAGCTGGCATCGTTCTCGTCACCCCGGAAATGATGGGACAACGCCTGCATGAACTCTGATCTCCCGCAACGGCTTGCGCCGCGAGCATGATCGCCGAGAATGGCGCGCCCCATCCGGCAGCAGCCGGTCATCCGACTTCCACGGAGGAAGCCATGACTCGTCCCCTGTCCGTCGTGTTTTGCTGGCACATGCATCAGCCCTTTTATCGAGAGGCCGACACCGGCAATTATCACCTGCCATGGGTCTACCTTCATGCCATCAAGGATTACACCGACATGGCGGAAATCATCGAACAGGTGCCCGGCGCCCGGGCTGTCGTCAATTTTGTCCCTTCGCTCAGCGAACAGATCGCGGACTATGCGCAACATTTGCGCGACTTTCTCGATTGCAGGATCGAGCGGCTGAACGATCCCCTGCTGGAAGCGCTGGCGCAACCGGACGGCGAATACTCGAAAGGCCAGCGGGAATTCCTGCTTAAGGCCTGCTTCCGCCTGAACCATGAACGCAACCTCCATCGCTATCCCGACTACAGCCGCCTGTGGCACATCGCCGAGCACGCACGCAACCATGACGCCATCGATTATCTCGGGCCGCGTTTCTTTACCGATCTGGTCACTTGGTACCATCTTGCATGGCTTGGTGAAACCGTACGCCAGCAACGCTTCGTTGCCAGGCGACTGATCGAGAAGGGACGCCATTTCAGTCACCAGGACCGCCGCGACCTGCTGACCCTGATCGCCACATTGCTGGATGAGATCCCGACGCGGTACAAGCGTCTACGTGACCTGGGGAAAATTGAACTGAGCACAACCCCTTATGCACATCCCATCATTCCACTGATGCTGGACTTCCAGAGCGCGCGCGAGACCGTTCCGGATGCCGAGATTCCGGATGAGCCGTATCCTGGCGGCGAAGAACGCGCCAAGAAACACATCGCACTTGCCCTGGAACATCACCGGCATGTGTTCGGCGAAACACCGAACGGCTGCTGGCCCGCCGAAGGGGCCGTTTCCGAAGACACGCTGCGCCTGTTGGCCAGGGCCGGCTTCCAGTGGTGCGCCACTGGCGAAGCGGTGCTGCACCACTCGCTGCGCTATAACCTGCGCGAACAGCAGGGCAACCGCGATCTTTATCATCCGTGGATCGTGGGCAAGGGTGATGATGCCATCACCTGTTTCTTTCGCGACGATCGTCTTTCCGATCTGATCGGCTTCGAATACTCGCGTTGGAACAGCCACGATGCGGTCAATCACTTCATGCATGAGCTGGCCGAAATCAGGCATCGCACCCAGGGCATGGATGCTCCAGTGGTGGGCGTCATCATGGATGGTGAAAATGCCTGGGAACACTATGAGCAGAACGGGCTTCCCTTTCTCACCGAGCTGTACCAGCGGATTGCTGAGCACCCGGACTACGTTCTGACGACATTCAGCGATTACCTTTCCGCCCATCCGGCCCAGAATGAGCTGCCTCACTTGGTCTCCGGCTCTTGGGTCTATGGCAACCTGTCTACCTGGATCGGGGATCCCGCCAAGACAAGGGGCTGGCAACTGCTGATCGAAGCCAAGAGGGCCTTTGACGCCGCTCTACCCAGCCTCACGGCTGAAAAGCGCCGGGCGGCAGAGGCCCAGCTGCTCATCTGTGAGGGCTCGGACTGGTGTTGGTGGTTTGGTGACTACAATCCGGGAGATGTCGTTCGTGATTTCGACCAACTTTATCGCCAGCACCTGCGCAAGCTCTATGCCCTGATCGACAGACCGGCTCCACCCGAATTGCAGGAGGTCATTTCCACAGGTGGCGGCGATGCCGAGGGCGGGGGTACCATGCGCCGCAGCTCAGATTCATGAGCGCCTGGATTGACACCCGGCGTTCCGCCGTCCTACTCCATCTGACATCGCTGCCCGGCCCCGGACCGAATGGGTGGCTGGGGGAGACGGCCCGCCTCTTCATCAGGCGCATGTCGACCGCGGGTTTTTCCGTCTGGCAATTCCTTCCCATCGGCCCGACCCATGAACATGGCTCGCCCTACGAATCCATGTCCTCGTTTGCCGGTAATCCGAAATACATTGATCTTTTTGAACTCGCCCGAATGGGCCTGCTCGACGCCACGGACATCAAGCCGTCCATGAGTCATGACGAGCATCGCCAATGTCTCACCAAGGCGGCCGCTGCCTTCTTCGACAAGAAAGCCTCAGACCCCGGACTTTTCCCATCCTATGAGGCCTTTCTGGAAAACCATCGCAATTGGCTCGATGACTTTTCCCTGTTCACCGTCATGCGGGAGCTACAGCGGCACAGGCCTTGGTGGCAATGGCCCACACCATGGCGCAAGCGCGACCGTAAAAGCCTGCAGGCCTTTGCACGCGACCACGAGGCTGCACTTCGCCTGGTCCATTTCGAACAATTCATGTTTGAACACCAATGGCAGGAGCTCAAGCGCTACGCTGCAAAACAACAGGTGCTATTGTTCGGGGATCTTCCCATCTACGTGGCTCACGACTCAGCCGATGTGTGGGCCTGCCCGGAGCTGTTCACGCTCAAGGATGATGGGCAATGCGAACTCGTTGCTGGCGTACCCCCGGATTATTTCTCAAAGACCGGTCAACGCTGGGGCAACCCGCTGTATCGTTGGGATCGGCTCGAGCAACAGGGGTTTGACTGGTGGGTCAGCCGGGTCGCCCATCAAATGACGCGCATGGACATACTCCGCATCGACCATTTCCGTGGCCTGGCCGCCTACTGGGCCATCCCCGCCGAACGACCAGATGGCGTGGTGGGCTGCTGGCACAAGGCCCCGGGGGACAAGCTGCTGGCGACGCTGCAGAAGCAACTGGGACGATTGCCACTCGTTGCGGAGGATCTCGGTCTAATCACGGAAGACGTGACGGCGCTAAGGAAGAAATACGGGCTTCCGGGCATGAAAATTCTTCACTTCGCCTTCGACGGCAACCCGGAGAATCCCTATCTGCCCGAACACCATGAACCCGATGCCGTTGCCTATACAGGAACGCATGACAACGACACGACCCTGGGCTGGTTCCATGGCCTCGACAGGCCCACAAGGCAACGCGTGCTGGAATACCTGCAGTGCAATCCTGCGGAAATGCCCTGGCCATTGATCGAGGCTGCCTTATCATCCCCGGCCTTGCTGTCCGTCATCCCGATGCAGGACCTGCTTGCGCTCGGCTCCGAGGCGCGTTTCAACACCCCCGGAACACTGCGCGGCAACTGGTCATGGCGACTGAAGGAAATCCCCGAGGCGGCCGCCGACTGCTGGTCGAGGTCCGCTGAACTGAACCTTCGCCATGGCCGCACGCGTTCATGAACAGGAAGGCGCTGCTTCGGCACGCCCATGTCTCACCCGCCGCACAAGCACAAGCGCAAGCGCCAAATAGAGGAAGAACGTGAGCATTTGCATGCCACTGGGAGCCTCATCATAGCCGAAGAGCACCCTCAGCAGGGTTCCCGCCAGGCTTTCGCGCGGCAGCCATGATGAGAAATCCCAGACATGTTCGACCAACGGCGGCAACCAGTCCATCAACACCAGATAATAGACGGCCTGGGAGGCCAGACCGGCAGCGACAAAAGCCAGCAACCAGCTCATGAGGGCAAACAGAGTCTTCAACCGGACCTTGATCAACTGTCGATAAACGGCCGCTCCCAACAGTAATGCAGCGACAGCACCGAACAGCCCCCCAGTCCACAATGCTTGCATCTGGTGCTCATGCCACAAACTGAACATGAAAAAGACCGTTTCCGCGCCCTCCCGAATGACGGCGACAAAGCCCAGCATGGCCAGCGGCAGGCCAGGCATCCGCCCGCTTTCCAGCTGCCTGGACACGGCCTGTGTCCGCTGCCGCCATGCAACCCCCTGGCGCCCCATCCAGATCATGGTCAGAACGAGCATCACGGAAGCCATCAAAAGCAGGCCGGCATTGAACAGAAACTCCCCGTTGCCGTCCAGGGCCCCTTCCAACTGCTCCATGAACAGGGCCACAATCCATGCTCCACAAAACCCCAGCAGGGCACCAAGAGCAATCCAGGCCCGATCGACCCAATCACGACAAACGGCCAAGAGCATGCCAAGGATAAGCGTCATTTCGAGCATCTCGCGAAAAACGATCAGGAACGCGGCACTCATGAGGCCTCCCTGCACGATGCACAGACACCGAAAACGACAAACTCATGTCCATGAACAACGGCCCCGGTTTCGCGGGACAGATGCTCGAGGATCCGGGCCTCAGCGGGATGGGAGAATTCAGTGATCGAACCGCAGAGCTTGCAGATGAAGTGATCATGATGCTCTTTGCCCGCCCGCTCATAACGCTTCTTGCCGTCAGTCAACTGGATGGCGTGAATAAGACCCTCTTCCTCCAACACCGCCAGGCCACGATACACTGTCGCCAAGCCAATGGCCCGCCCCTTCCGGGCAAGCATCTTGGCAATGCTTTCGGCGTCCCAATGCCGGTCGCTGCTGCCAATAAGCTCGAGGATCGCCTCACGTTGCGGGGTCAGACGCCTTTTCATGTTGAGAACGATAATCATTCTCAACACTAGATGCAAGCAGCAACATCAAATGCCGAATCTTTTTCTTGTCTTGCAGCCAACGATCACCTAAAGTGCGCCCGCTTTTGGAGGTATCAGTCATGGCCAAACGTTGCGAAATTTGTGGAAAGGGTCCCATGGCAGGAAACAATGTCAGCCATGCGCACAATGTGACCCGTCGCCGCTTTCTGCCAAACCTGAAGCAGGTCCGCGCCATTG
>WFOK01000028.1 GCA_015488115.1 Mariprofundaceae bacterium | reverse complement strand
TTGGAGATGTCCCGTGGATGATCGAAGACGGCCCTTGCGCCCTCCCGCAACAGGGACGCCGTCGATCCCACGCCGAAGGAAACGCCATAGGCCAGGGCCCCCGCAGCCCTCGCCATGGCCATATCGAAGGGTGAATCGCCGATGACCACCGTTTGCTCCGGATGGACGCCAAGTTCATCGGCGCATTCGAGCACCATGGCCGGATGAGGCTTGGAAGGGCAGCGATCGGCCGTGCGCCAGACGAGAAAGTGTCGCTTCAGGTCAAAAAGCTCCAGAACGCGCATGAGGCCGGCGCTTGACTTGCCGGTGACGATGCCAAGCCAATAGCCTTGGTCGACAAGATGCTGGAGCATCGAGGGGACGCCCTCGAACAATGAAACATGCCGTTCCTGCTGAAGCCAGAAACGACGATAGGCCGAGGCGATCTGTTCCACTCCCGCATCCCTGCCAAGCAGATGACGAACAGCCTCTCGCAGCGACAATCCGATGATGGAAGCGATCGCATCGGAGTCTGGCGGCGCAAGACCGCAGTCCTCAAAGGCCAGGCGCATGGCACGCACGATGGCCGCGCGGGAATCGACCAGCGTCCCGTCGCAATCAAACAGGATCAGTCGCGTGATGATGCACGCTCTCCGGCTTCGGCAGTCTGATTCCCGCCAGTCTTCTCTCTGGCAAGCCATGCCTCGGGGGTGCGCAGAACCTGCCAGCGCAGCGTTTTGTCGACGGCCAGCACGCGGTCATCACCCTGCACCCTCAGATACGTGCTTGTCAGATCCTGCGCCTGCCCGCCTATGCGGACATGCCAGAGCACGGTGCCATCGGATGCGAACAGCCGGACTTCCCGCGCATCGGCATCGTCCAGGCCCAGTTCCCGGTCATGGGCCCTGTTCCAGGCCACGATGCGCCTGACCTGCATCCGCTTCAAATCATCCAGCAGGCGCGATACGGCCTGCGCATCCACGGGCTTCCCGCCCATGCGCCATGCATGTCCATGCCTTTTCAGCACCACCGCCTCGGTTCCATGCCGGATCTCGATGCGCTCCACATCATCCGCCTGCCAATGCCTGCCCAGGTCCAGGGTTGGCGCCGGACTCCGCGCGGGCTCCTGCATTTCCACATAGCTCAGGGCGAACAGGCCCGTGATCACGAGGACGGCCAGCATCCAGGGCGCATGCCGCCTCATGCGCGCCTCCTGCGGCGCAGGACTCTCCAGCGCCACAGCCCCGCTGCAATTACCGCTCCGGGCAGGACAAGCATCCATACGGTCTTCCATAGATTGCGCTCGATATCCTCCAGCACGGGCAGGGGACGCTGTCCGCCTCCCCTGGAACGGAGATCGATCATGTCTTCCTGGCCGCTCAGCCAGTCCAGCGTGTTGAGCACGAACATCAGGCCGTTCTCATCCAGAAGCTCATCCTCAAGCATGCTGGGGGTGCCGATGACCACCCAGCGGACCGTGTCGCCGCGCTTGTCCATGCCTTCCTTTTCCAGCCCCTTCGGGGCCCTCTCGATCACCTTCCTGCCCGCCCCCTCATGGACCACGGCAATCAGGCTGCGCTGCAGATGCGCGCCGTCGAAACGCTCCCGCATGGGCTTGAGCGGGTCGACATCAAAGGGCGGACCCTGCTGGATGGCCGAATATGCCGAACTGCTCAGCAGCGGACGGCTGCCCTGTTCCCGCACGATGGCCAGCGGCGAGGCAAAGGGAATCTGGACCCCCTTCAGGTGCCGGGTCACGGGGTGAGCATCATCGACATCCGTCACGCGCAATAGGAACGGATAATCGACGGCGGCCTGGAGCATGAACATGCCCCGGGGCTGGTTCACGAGGATCCGCCCGCTCTGCCTGTCGAGCACGAGCCCGGGTTCGACGGCCACGCCGAGATCCGCCTTCAGCCACTCGTTGGCCTTGGCCTGCACCGGACGCACGCTGATTTCATCCGCAAGGGCGGCCTTCGCATTGCCGGCCAGCACCAACAGCCCCCTGCCGCTGAGCCGGAACTGCTGCAATCGGTAGCGGAAGGGCTCACCGGGCTCCTGCTCAAGCCCGGCCACGATCAGGGCATCGAGATCGGAAGGAATCGGCTTGGCGGAAGGGTCTACGCTGACGAAATCGTAATCCTCTCCGGCAAGCTGCCGCAGCCGCCTCAGCCGATCATAGCCATCGCTGCCATAGGCGTCGACAATGCCGATCCTGGGGCGTCCCTTGCCCGTGATCTTCCTGATCTTGCTCGTGAGCAGGTACTCTAAGCCCGTTTCACTGCCGATGACGGGCAGCACCTCCCTCTTGTCGAGGTATTCCAGGACGATGGCGAGATACCCCTGCTTGACCCGGGCCTGATCATTCTCGACCAGTTGCACGCGCACCTTGGGCACATTCAGGGCCGTCAGCGTCGTCATGGCCTCCGGATCATTGCTCGGATCGATGACGGAAAAGGCCACCTTGTCCCCGCCCTCCTCATGGTAGGCCTGCAGCATGTCCTCGATGAACCTGCGCATCAGCCCATAAGGCTGCGGCAGGCCCGAGGTGATGTAGGCCGTGATCCGGATGGGCGCATCAAGCTGGTTCAGCACGCTGCGCGTCGAGTCCGAAAGCGTGTACAGCCTCTCCTCGGTCCAGTCCCAGCGGACATGCGACCACGACGCGGCCAGGATGGATGCAACGCAGAAGGCCACGGTCAGCAACAGGGCGAGCCAGGCCTTGCGCCGGATGATCCTGCGACGGTCGCTCACTGCCATTGCCGACGCTCCAGCTGGAACCAGCTCAGCCCCAAGAACAGCAAGGTCCAGGCAAGGGGGATGACGAGGTCGTCAAGCCCAACCACGCCACGCAGCATCCTGTCGAAATGCGCCAACGGGCTGACCAGGGCCAGGACATCCTGCCAGCCCACGGGCAGCGTACCGGCCGTGGCCCCGAGCAGGAAGAAGGCCAGCACGAGCACAAAGCCGATGACATAGGCGACAATGGACCGCGAACTCAGGGATGAGGCAAACAGGCCGACCGAGGCATAAAAGGCAGCCAGCAGAAAGGCCGCGACATACCCGGCTGCGATCTGGCCGCCATCGACATCGCCCAACAGGGCCAGGCTGCCGGCATAGACACTCGTCATCAGCAGCCACAGGCCCACCTGCCCCCAGGCAAAGGCGAATTTGGCCGCGATGATCGTGAGCGTGGATACCGGCATCGTGGCCAGCAGCTCAAAGGTGCCGTCATGGCGCTCATCCGCGATCAGGCGCATGGTCACGGCAGGCGTGAAGAACATCAGCAGCAAGGGAAGCACGCCGAAGTATCCGCGCATGTCCGCCTGACCGTAGAGGAACAGATTCTTGCCGAAGAAGAAGCCGGAGGCGAAAAGAAAGGCCGTGGCCACGACATAGCCGAGCGGCGTGTCCAGGCTGATGCGCCATTCCTTGCCATGCAGGGCCCAGAAGGACGACATCATGCGCGATCTTCTCCCTCGGAGGTCATGCGTCGGAAGACATCCTCCAGGCTCGTCTGCTGCCGCCGCATCTCGACGATGACGCACGAGGTGTCGACGGCCGCCCGGAACACCCTCTCCCCCAGTGGAAAGTCGGGATCCGGATGCCTGATCAGCCAGCCATCCTCGCTCCTCTCGACCTCGAGCTCGTCATCCTCACCAGCCAGACGCGCCATGGCCGGCTGGCCGTCCCCGGTGAAGCGGACCAGCATGCCCGCCCCGCCTCCGCTCAGCCTGGCCAGCTCGGCACTCGTGCCCAGCGCCCTGAGTTCGCCGCGGTCGAGGATCATCATGCGATCGCAAACGGCCTCGACCTCGGAAAGCACATGCGAGGAGAGCAGCACGGTCTTGCGCTCGCCCAGGCGACGGATGAGCTGGCGAATCTCGATGATCTGGTTGGGGTCCAGCCCCGTCGTCGGTTCGTCCAGGATCAGGCATGCCGGATCGTGCAGCATGGCCGCAGCCAGGCCGACCCGCTGCCGATATCCCTTGGACAGCTCATCGATGCGCCGGTGCAGCACCTGCCGGATGCCGCAGACATCCGACATTTCCCGGATGCGGTCTTGCAGCGTCGCCCGCGGCAGCCCGTGCATGCGCCCGACGAAGACAAGATGGCTGCGCACATCCAGATCCGGATAGGTCGGCGCATTCTCGGGCAGGTAGCCGATGCGCCTGCGCACCTCCAGCGAACGTTCCAGGGGCACGCCATCGACGCTTGCCGAGCCATGGGACGGCGGCAGGTAGCAGGTCAGCATCTTCATGGTCGTGGACTTGCCGGCCCCGTTCGGACCCAGAAGCCCCATGACCTCGCCATGGGACACATGGAAGCTCAGATCACGAACGGCGGCGCTGTCATTGAAATATCGCGTCAATCGCTCGGCCTGAATCATGGGTGGCGGATTGTACTGATGCCCGCATCCCGGCGTCAATGCGGGCATTGCGTGCCGCCAGGGCATGCGGCAGCCTGATGCCCATGCCGCATCTCGTCCTGATCGACGGCCCGAATGTCGTGTTCCGGGCCTTTCACGCCATTCGCCATCATCTGAGCAATTCCCGGGGGGAGCCCACCAATGCCGTGTTCGGCTATGTCCAGATGATCCGTTCCATCCTGAACGATCTCAAGCCGACGCATGTGGCCGTGGCCTTCGACCCCAAGGACGGCACGTTCAGAAACCGCATCTATCCGGAATACAAGGCGCACCGGCCGCCCATGCCGGAAGAGCTCGTCGTCCAATGGCCATACATCTTCGAGCTGACCGACGCCTTCCGCTTCAACCGGATCTGCATCGACGACTATGAGGCCGACGATGTCATCGCCACGCTGGTGCGCCAGGCCAGGCAGCGGCAATGGGACGTCAGCATCGTTTCGACGGACAAGGATCTGATGCAACTCGTCTCGGACCGGACCTGGATGGTCGATACGATGAAAAAGAAGGATTATGGCCCCGAGGATGTGCGCGAGAAATGGGGCGTGCCCCCGGAGCGCATCCGCGATCTGCTCGCGCTGACCGGCGACACATCGGACAACATCCCGGGCGTGCCCGGCATCGGGCCGAAAACGGCGGCACAGTTGCTGAACACCTTTGGCAGCCTGGAGAACGTGCTTGCCCATGCCGAAGAAATCCGGCAGAAGAAAAGACGTGAAAACCTGATCGCCCATGCCGATGATGCGAGGCTTTCCTGGAAGCTGGTCACCCTTCAGGACGATGTTCCCCTGCCACTTGGCCTGGATGAACTGGCCATCCGTCCCCCCGATCGCGAACGCCTCGTGGAGCTGTTCCAGGCGCTGGAGTTTCGGCGCCTGCTCGATGAGTTCTCGGACACGCCCCATGGCGAGGAGGTCATGAGCTGCAACAACCATCTGGTCGACTCGGCGGAGGCCCTGGATGCGCTGCTTGCGCGGCTTTCCGAAAGCGCCATGATCGCCGTGGACACGGAAACGACCTCCCTGCAACCCCATGACGCCGACATCGTCGGCCTTGCCTTCGCCACCGGGGCCGATCAGGCATGGTATGTCCCCGTCGGCCATCGCCAGGGGGATCTGGCCGGGGCACCCCCCCGTCAACTGGATCGTGACGAGGTGCTCTCGCGCCTGAAGCCGATCCTCGAGGATCCGAGCCGCCCCAAGTGCGGCCACAACCTGAAATACGACCTGCAGGTGCTCCGCCGGGCCGGCATCGAGCTACGTGGCATCCGCAGCGACTCCATGCTGCTCGCCTATTGCCTGCACCCCGGCAAGTATCCGCCGAAGCTCGATACGGTCGCGGCCGACCATCTTGGTCACCGCTGCATCGCCTATGAGGAGGTGGCCGGCAAGGGCAGCAGGCAGATCAGTTTTGCCGAGGTCCCGATCGAGAAGGCGCTGCCCTATGCCTGCGAGGATGCAAGCGTGGCCTGGCGGCTCTGCGACAAGCTGCGCGATGCGCTTGCCAGGGAACGGCGCCTTGCGCGGCATGACGAGATCGAGCTGCCACTGATGCACGTGCTGGCCGACATGGAATGGACGGGCGCCGGGCTCGACACCGAACACCTGAGGCGGCTCTCCAGCCAGTTCGGCCAGCGCATCAAAAGCCTGGAGTCCCGCATCCACGAACTGGCCGGCGAACCCCTGAACATCCATTCGCCTCGGCAGCTCGGCGAACTGCTGTTCGACAAGCTGAAGCTGCCCGGCGGCAAGCGGACCAAGTCGGGGCAATGGTCCACCAGTCAGGACATCCTGGAACAACTGGCCAGGGAGCATGAGGTGCCGCGGCTCGTGCTGGAAGTGCGCATGCTGTCCAAGCTGAAGTCCACCTACACCGATGCCCTGGTCAAACTGGTTCATCCCGGGACCGGCCGCGTACATACCTCATTCAACCAGGCCATCACGACGACGGGCCGCCTGTCATCGTCCGAGCCCAATTTGCAGAACATTCCCATACGCAGCCCCGACGGCAGGGAAATCCGCAAGGCCTTCATCGCCGATCCGGGCCATGTGCTCGTCGCGGCCGATTACTCGCAGATCGAGTTGCGCCTGCTGGCGCATTTCTCCGAAGACGAGACACTGATGCGGGCCTTCGAGCAGGGCGAGGACATTCATGCGGCCACGGCCGCGGCGATCCACGGCGTCGCCCTGGACCAGGTCAGCGGTGAAATGCGCCGACGCGCCAAGATCATCAATTTCGGCATCCTCTATGGCATGAGCCCGTTCGGCCTGGCCAAGCAGCTCGGCATCGAACGCGCCGAGGCCAAGGCCTTCATCGAGGCCTACTTTGAGCGCCATCCCGGCGTGCAGGCCTTTCTCGAATCCACGCTGGCCCGGGCAAGGGAGCAGGGCTTCGTCGAAACCCTGCTCGGCCACCGCGTCCACGTGCCCGATATCCAGTCCCGAAACGGGGCCCGCCGCCAGTATGCGGAAAGAACGGCCATCAACGCGCCGTTGCAGGGCTCCGCCGCCGACATCATCAAGGTGGCCATGATTCGCCTTCATGCACGGCTCGGGGAGGCATCGCCGCAGGCGCGCATGATCCTTCAGGTGCATGACGAACTCGTGGTCGAATGTCCGCAGGAGGAAGCCGATCATGTGGCCGACATCATGCGTCAGACCATGGAGCAGGCCGTCAGGCTCAAGGTGCCGCTCACCGTGGACATCGGATCTGGCGGCAACTGGTTCGATGCGCACCGCATGTAGCCTGCCCGCCCTTTTCCTGCTGCTTCTGCTGGCCGGCTGCGTTTCCTTTCCGCCCGCGGCCCCAAGGCAGCCGCATTATGTCCAGGCCCGGTGGTCCTCCCTGCCTCAATGGGGCAAACAGGATCTCCGGCCGTCGCTGCAGGCCTTCCTGAAAGGCTGCAAGGCCATCGGGCAGCAAATGATCTGGGGAAAGGCATGCCAGGCGGCTGCGCGGCTGGAGCATGCCGATGCGGATGCGGTCCGGGGCTTTTTCGAAGCGAACTTCACGCCCTGGATGCTGCGCAACGCGGACGGCAGCGGCACGGGCCTGATCACGGGCTATTATGAGCCCAGGCTTCACGGCAGCCGGACGCCCTCGCCGCGTTATCGATATCCTATCTACGGCGTGCCCGACGACCTGCTGGTCATCGATCTGGCCTCGCTGCACCCTGAACTGAAGAACCTGCGCCTGAGGGGACGCCTGCAAGGCCGCCGGGTCGTGCCCTATTACTCGCGCGCGGAAATAGAGCACGGCCATGCCCCGCGCGGCAAGGAACTGTTCTGGGTCGACGACCCGATCGGGCTTTTCTTCCTGCACGTCCAGGGATCAGGCCGCATCGAACTGCCCGACGGCTCCCTCGTCAAGGTCGGCTATGCGGACCAGAACGGGCACCCCTACCGCTCGATCGGCAGGAAGCTCATCGACATGGGAGAACTCTCGCCCGACGAGGTGTCCCTGCAATCCATTCGTCGATGGGCGAGAGCCCACCCCGACCGGATCGGCGAACTGCTTGCGTCCAATCCCAGCTATGTGTTCTTCCGCGTGCTGCCCGATCGCTATCCCGGGGCCGTGGGCGCGCTGGGCGTTCCGCTGACGGCCGGCTACAGCCTCGCCGTGGACCGCGCCTTCATCCCGCTTGGCGCCCCGGTCTATATTTCGACGAGCTGGCCGAACGACGAGCGCCGCCCCCTGAACCGGCTGATGATGGCGCAGGACACCGGCGGAGCCATTCGCGGCAGCATTCGCGCGGACTTCTTCTGGGGCTTTGGCGAACAGGCCGGACGCCTGGCCGGCTCGATGAAGCAGCCGGGAAGCCTCTGGCTCCTGCTGCCCCGGGGGCTGGACCCGAACCGGCTGCTTGCAACCGGGACGCGACCATGAGCACGCCCCTGTGGCGGGCGCTGTTCACGCGCAACATGCTGATATGCGTCTTCACGGGCTTCTCATCGGGATTGCCGCTTTATCTGCTGCTGAACCTCGTTCCAGCCTGGCTCAGGAGCGAGCATGTCGATCTGACCACCATCGGGCTGTTCGCGCTGATCCAGTTTCCATACACATGGAAGTTCATCTGGTCCCCCCTGCTCGACCGCTACCATATCCTGAGGCTCGGGCGTCGCCGCGGCTGGATGCTGGCCAGCCAGCTCGGACTGCTGCTCATCATCGCCGCCCTGGGCGCCTTCTCACCCCAGCACGACATGACGACCATCGCCCTGATCTGCACCCTGCTGGCCTTCATTTCGGCCACGCAGGACATCGCCCTGGACGCCTACAGGCGCGAGCTGCTGAGCGATGCCGAGCTGGGCCTGGGCAACTCGATCCATATCAATGCCTACCGCATCGCCGGCCTCGTGCCCGGGGCCCTCTCGCTGGTGCTTGCCGACCAGCTTCCGTGGCACTGGGTCTTCGCCATCACGGCCCTGTTCATGCTGCCCGGCATGCTGCTGACCCTGCTCGTGCGCGAGCCGGTGAAGGCCGATGCCCCCAAAACCCTTCGCGCCGCCGTCATCGAGCCCTTCGGCGAGTTCATCCGCCGCAGGGGGGCGGGCGGCGCCCTGCTCGTGCTCGCCTTCCTGTTTCTCTACAAGCTCGGAGACAGCATGTGCACGGCCCTGGCCACCCCGTTTTATCTGGACATGGGGTTCAGCAAGACGGACATCGGGCTGATCGCAAAAAATGCGGGGCTATGGCCGTCCGTCATCGGAGGCATCCTGGGCGGGCTGTGGATGATCAGGCTGGGCATCAACCGCGCGCTGTGGATCTTCGGCTTCGTGCAACTGGCCTCCATCCTCGGCTTCGCATGGCTGGCGGCCATGGGCCCGTTCGAGGACATCGGCATGGACGAACGCCTGATGCTCGCCCTGGTCATTGCGTTCGAGGCCCTGGGCGTCGGCGTCGGCACGGCGGCCTTTGTCGCCTTCATCGCCAGATCCACACACCCGGCCTATACGGCCACGCAGTTTGCGCTGTTCACCAGCCTGGCGGCCATGCCGCGCACGTTCGTCAATGCGACGACCGGCATGCTGGTGGACATGTTCGGCTGGCAGCAATTTTTCCTGCTTTGCGCGGCCCTGGCCGTGCCCGGCATGCTGCTGCTGCCGGCCATCGCGCCCTGGAACGGCGAGGGTCGGCAACGGCGGTGAACCCGTGAACAGGCCGCAGCCTGCGCCCGGATGGCTTGCTCCGATGATGCTGGCCTCGGGCCTGGCCGGCATCGCCTATGAGGTGCTCTACGGACGCATGCTGGGCAACCTGATCGGTGACCAGTTCATTGTCTCGGCCTCCGTGCTGATCACGTTTTTGCTGGGCATCGGGCTCGGATCGCGGCTGGCTTGGCGCCTGTGGCGCTGGCTCTGGCTGATCGAGCTGGCCATCGGCGCCTATGGCCTGGGGTTCAGCCTCGCCATCGGGCACATCGACCGCTGGCTGTATGCCGCGGACAGCCTGGACGGAACCGCATTGCGGGCCATGGCGCTGCTGCTGCCGCCCGCCCTGCTGATCGGCTGCAGCGTGCCTCTGTTTGCCGGCTACGCCGAGCAGCAGGCGGACCGGCGCCCGTTTGCCCGGACCTATGCCTTCTACAACCTCGGCGCGGCCGTGACCGCGCTGGCCATCGAGTTCCTGCTGCTGCGACAGATGGGCATCCGGAACACGGTATGGCTGTTTGCGCTCATCAACCTGCTGGTCGCGCTGGCGCTGCGTCGCCATGGCGCACCCGTGCGCCCGCAAGGGCCGCTGCCCGCAGCCATGGAACGCGGGGTCGTGTCCACCGTGATCCTCATCGGCATGGCATCGGCCATGTTCCAGCTTCTGGGCATCAAGTGGGCCGAAATGCTGTTCGGCCCCTTCAGGGAGTCTTTCGCCATCGTGCTTTCCATCGTGCTGCTGGGGCTTGCGGCCGGCTCCTGGCTCGTCAGGCGCTCGGGGATGCCCGTGGAGCGGATCCTGCTGCTGGCCACGGCAGGGGCCATGATGCCGCTGTTCCTTTTCGAGCCGGTGGCCCGGCTGCATGCCAGCCTCTATCCGCTCGTGGCCGGTCAGGACTTGGGCGTGGCCGTGCTCAAATGGGGCTGCATGGCCCTGCTCATGGGCACGGCCTCCCTGGCATTCGGCGCCCTGCTGCCGGCCCTGGCCGGCGACACGCGTCATGCCAGCATCGAATCAGGCCGGCTGCTGTGCATCAGCTCGCTGGCCAATGTCGCGGGTTTCGCGCTCATGACCTTTGTGCTGCACGAGCGCCTCGACTATGGCGCGATCCTGCTGCTCGTCGTCTGTCTGTGCGCGCTGGCTGCCGCTCTCTGGAGGGCTGGGCCCCTGCACCGGATCGCGGCCCTGGGCACGCTGTCCGTCGCCTTGCTGGGCTGGAGCATGCAATGGGATGAAAGGCTGCTCTACATCAGCTACACCTCGCTGCGCGATCCGGTGGAGATGGCGCAGGCCCGCGCGGAGCTTGAATCCACGCGGGTCTTCAAGGGCCGCCAGGATGTCTTCTCGATCAATGTCATCGACGGCGAGCCCTATTTCTTCATCAACGGCTACACCAGCATCCCGCTGAACAATCCGTCGGAAAAGGTGGTCGGAGCGCTCGGGGCATGGTTTGCCCCCAGGCATGAACAGGCGCTGGTGCTGGGCCTGGGCAGCGGCGCCACGGCCTCGGTCGTGGGGCAATTGTTCGACCATACCGATGTCGTGGAAATCAATCCCGTCGTCCGCGCCCATCTGGGGCTGATGCGGCGCTGGAATTTCGACATCGAACACAATCCCCGCGTGGACATCCATGTGGACGATGCCATCCACTTCCTCAAGCGGAGCCGCGATCGCTATGAGCTGATCCTGAACACGGTCACGACGCCGCTGTATTTCAGCTCCTCGAAGCTCTACACGCTTGATTTCCTGGACCTGGTCGCAAGCCGCCTCACCCCGGACGGGCTCTATGTGACCTGGATGGACTCCCGCATCGGCGATGCAGGCGCCGACATCATACTGCGCACGCTGCATGAGCGCTTTGCCCATTGCAGCCTGGCCTACGTGAAATCCGCCTATTTCCTTTTTCTGTGCTCGGACGCCCCGATCAGGCGATCAGAGCTGCCCGCCCTGGCGCCGGGTCACCCGGTCCATGACGACCTGCTCAGGCACCATGGCATTGTCGGCGAATGGATTCCCGACCAGTTGATCGTGGCGGACGCCTGGAAGCTGCAACAGGATCCGCGGACGCCCGTGAACACGCTGGACCGGCCGGTCCTCGAATTCAGCATGTCCCATGTGGACCGGCGCGGCATTCCCGGCCTGAAACAGCGGATCCTGGCTCACATGCACGCACAGGACATCAGCCGGGTCCTTCGCAGGCCGGAAGGCGAACTGGCCCCCGAATGGCTCTGGCATGCATGGCTGAGGCTTGAGGACTCGGATTTCACGCTGGCCTGGCAGCAGCGCCTGCAGCGGCGGGACAGGGACTTCCGCCGCAGGCTCGAGGCCATCATCCAGGCCTACGACCAGCGCCTGCTCCAGGCCTCGGCGAAGGCCGACGTGTTCCACCATTTCGGCTATGTCATGATGCAGATGAATTACATCGAGGACGCCATGCTGCTGTTCAGGCGGACGCTGCGCCT
>WFOK01000027.1 GCA_015488115.1 Mariprofundaceae bacterium | reverse complement strand
TGCCGACCGAGTGACGCTTGCGACCATTTCCATGCCCGACCAAGTCTGGCATGGTCATGCGCTGAAGATTCCCGGAGGTGAACAGCCCATGCATGCCGATGATGATTTCAACGACGACGAGCAGCAGGTACAGATCCATATCCCGCCAGAGACGCAACGCGGCGTTTATGCCAATCAGACGTTTGTGACCCATTCACAGGAGGAGTTCATCCTCGATTTCATCCTCGGCAGCCCGCCCATGGGCATCCTGAACGCCCGCGTGATCGTCTCACCTGGTCATGCCAAAAGACTCGCGGCCACGCTGATGGACAACATCGCCAGATATGAGGCCATGTTCGGCGAGATCCCTCAGCCCATCATGCAGCAGGAACCGGATTCCCCGCGCCATCATTGAGCCGGGGATGACAACTCCCCCTGCAGCCAGTCGATGCCCTGGGCAACGGCCTGCTCCAGACCCTGTCCGCGCGCCATATGGGCCGCGATGGCCGCAGCCAGCCGACAGCCGGTGCCACGCAGCGCCTTCGAGCTGGCCTGCTGCCGCGCATGGCGGAAATACCGGCGCGTGCCATCGGCAAGCTGCAGCACGTCGCAAAGCTGTTCGGCTTCGGGCGCGTGCCCGCCCTTGAGCAGGATCGCGGCCTGCGGCCATTTTGCCGCAAGCGCATCGAGCAGTGCTTCCGCGTCATCGGCCTGCAGGTCGCTCAACACCTGCGCCTCCTGCCAGTTCGGCGTGATCAGCGTGGCCAGCGGCAGCAATGCGGTGCCCAGCGCCTGAATGCCCCCGTCATCGAGCAAATCGGCGCCGCTGGATGAACGAAGCACCGGATCGACGATGACGGCCCTGTGCCGATGGTGCAGGTCCAGGTGGGCCGCAAGCACCGCAATATGCCCGGCATCGGCGAGCATGCCGGTCTTGACCGCGTTGATGGCGCCGTCATCGAAGGTGGCCTGCAGTTCTGCATCGAACTGCGCCAGCGGCGAGGGCTCGTTGCGCAGGAAGCCATCCGCCTGCTGTGCGGTCAGCGCCGTGATGGCCGTGCGCCCCGCACAGCCCAGGCGGTCGAACGTGCGCAGATCGGCCTGGATGCCGGCCAGTCCGCTGCTGTCGGAGCCACCGACCGCAAGGCAGACGGGCCTCATGCGCCCTCCCGGCACTGCCAGCCATCGACCATGGCCCGGGCCGCGGCCTCGATGTCCTCGGCGTCGAACAGCGAGGACACGACAGCCGCCAGATCGGCGCCGCAGCGGCGCACCTGTGGCAGGCGTTCGAGCGTGATGCCGCCAATGGCGCAAATCGTCGCTCCGGGAAAAAGCTGCCGGGCCTTGAGCAGGCGCGGCAGACCGATGGGTGGCACCTCCGGTTTCGTGCCGCTGGACCAGACGGCACCGAACGAGACATAGTCCGCGCCTTCATGGAGCATTTGGCGCGCCAGGGCCGCATCGGCCCGGCAGGTGATGCCGATGATCAGGCGATCCGCCCCCTCTTCCGCGCGCAACTGCGCAAGGCTCCCGTGCAGGTCCCCCCGCCCGAGATGCACGCCGTCGGCACCGGCCTCAACAGCCAGTTGCAGGGAGTCATTGATGATCAGTCGCGCATCATAGCTGGCGGTCAGTGCGCGCAAAGCGCGGGCGCGCTTGAGCCGCTTGCGGTAGCCCGTCTTCTTGTCGCGCAACTGCAACAGGCGCACCCCACCCCGCAGCGCGGCCTCGGCCCGCTGCAACAAGGCCTCCAGCTCAAGATCGGCAGGCAGGATGCCGTAAATGCCTTCAAGCCGCCTCATGCTCCACGCACCGCAACAGTTCCTCGAACCGCTTCAGCCTGAGGACCCGGCCCTCGAATTCGGCCGGCAGCGGCTGATAACCATGCTCGCAATGGCATACGAGCGCGCATCCCGCATTGAAGCCCGCCTCGATATCGAACCGGGTGTCCCCGACCATGGCCGTGCGCTGCGGCGGCACGCCCATGACCCGGCAGCATTCGAGCAGCATGTCGGGCGCCGGCTTCTTGGCAAAGCCGTCCTCGGGTGACAGCGCCAGACTCAGGTATGGCGTCAGGCCCAGCGCATCGAGCACCTGAACGCGCGCCTTGGCCGGCTTGGCGGTCACGCAGGCCATCGGTATGCCGCGCTTCCTCAGGGCATCAAGCGTTTCCATCACGCCCGGAAACGGGCGGCTGAAATCGGCCGGATGCTCGGCATAGATGTCCGCAAAGGCATGGTACAGGGCCATCGTCTCCGGATCGTCCAGCAGCTTGCCCAGCACGCTGGCCGCCAGCTTCTGCGCCCCTCCGCCGACGTGCGGCCGGGTTTCATCCAGCGACAATGTCCGCTCATATCCGAGGGCCTTCAGGGC
>WFOK01000026.1 GCA_015488115.1 Mariprofundaceae bacterium | reverse complement strand
GTCGTTAGGAACATCAAATGAAACGAGTGCTTATTTCTTTTTCAGTATTATTCTTGGCGGGCTGTGTTGCTGTTCCAATACCACATGATAGACAAGTTACGCCCTTATATTATGGCAAGGTTGTAGATGCAAAGACTCTCTCTCCAATAGAGAACGTGACCATTACTCTTAGGTCTTTACGGAAAAACCCAGACACAAATCAAGCATTGTCGGTGAAGACTAAAACCGACAAGAATGGACAATATAAAATAAAGATTACAGAAAGCGCCATCTGGTATGTCATTTGGATTGGGCCTGCTGAGGGGCTCTGTGGCGGGAAACTTATTTTTGAGAAACCAGGTTACAAAACCCATGAACATCAATCCAAAAAGTTTGGAGCCGCTGTTCTTGATGGATCACCATGCACTATGATTAGTCAGCAATATGATGTATCCCTCGAAAAGAACACCCACACAACAGAATAGCCATGGTTAGTCATACAACCTGGCAATCGCCCTGCCACGCCCAATATGGCGCACAAGCCTCTTCCTTGCTGATCAGCGCCCGGCCAGCTTCTCCTTCACCAAGGCCGAGACCTCGCCCATGTCCGCGCGGCCCTGCACCCTGGGCTTGAGGGCCGCCATCACCTTGCCCATGTCGCGCATGCCGGAAGCACCCGTTTCGGCGATGGCCGCCTCCACCAGCCCGGCCAGCTCATCGGCGCCCAGCGGCTGCGGCAGGTAGGCGCGATAGACCTCGGCCTCGCGCCGCTCACGCTCGGCCAGCTCGGTGCGGCCGCCCTCCTCGTATTGCCGCGCCGCATCCAGCCGCTGCTTCACCAGCCGCGAAATCAGCGCCACGAGTTCCGCCTCGTCCGGCGCGCGGCCCAGCTCGATCTCCTTGTCCTTGATGGCGGCGCGCAGCATGCGGATGGCCGAAAGCCGCGCCTTGTCGCCAGCCTTCATGGCGTCCTTCATATCCCTGGTGATTCTTTCCTGCAACATCAAGCCACCCCCGAACAAAAATGCCGGGCCAAGGCCCGGCATCGTTGTCTTTCCATCAGTAGTCGCGATTCTCGCGCATGCGAATCCGCCGCAGCCGCTTCATCAAGCGCTTGCGAGCCGCAGCCTCCTTGCGCTTGCGGGCCACGGAAGGCTTCTCATAAACCTCGCGGCGCCGGCACTCGCTGATGACGCCGGCCTTTTCCACCTGCTTGCGGAAACGCTTCAGCGCCAGCTCGAACGGCTCATCAGGATTGATCTTCACTCCTGGCATAACTGCATCACCTGCCTTTCGGACCATCCGTAAATTCTTCTTCCGCTTTCACGAGCAGGCGATAGCCTGCCCTCAGCAATGGAAGGCCGCGAATTATGACCAGCAAGCAAGCCAAGTCAAACCATCGATCCTCGCTGCTTGCATCTGCCTCCACGGTCGGTGGATGGACGCTGCTGTCCCGCATCCTGGGCTTTGTCCGCGACATCCTGCTGGCCAGGGTTCTCGGCGCGGGCCCGCTCGCCGATGCCTTCTTTGTCGCCTTCAAGCTGCCGAACTTCTTCCGCCGGATGCTGGCGGAAGGCACGCTGACCGTGGCCATGGTGCCGGTGCTGACCGAGGCAAAGGAACAGGGCGTCTCCGAGGCGCACAGATACCTGAACGCGCTGGCCACGCTGGTCCTGTTCGTGCTGCTCGCGCTATGCATCCTGGGCGTGCTGGCCATGCCCTGGCTGCTGCGCCTTTTCGCTCCGGGCTTTGTCGGAGAGCCCGACCGCTGGCAGCAGGCCCTGCTGCTGGCGCGCTGGATGTTCCCCTATCTGGCCATGATCTCGCTTGCCGCCCTGTCCTGGGGCGTCCTGAACACATACAAGCGCTTCTCCCTGGCCGCCGCGACACCCGCCCTGCTGAACATCGGCATCATCCTCGCGGCCCTGCTGCTGGCCCCGCTCATGGACAACGCCGGCCTGGCGCTGGCCTTCGGCGTGCTGCTCGGCGGCATGATGCAACTGCTCGTGCAACTGCCCGCGCTCGGACGCATCGGCTGGAGGCCGCGCATCAGCCTCGATTTCGGCCAACCCCGCATCCGTGAAACCCTGCGCCTTTTCGGCCCTGCCGTGCTGGCCATCGCCGCAGTCCAGATCAATATCCTCGTCGGCACGATTCTGGCGACGCTGCTCGAAAAGGGCGCCGTGTCCTACCTCTATTATGCCGACCGCATCATCCAGCTTCCCCTTGCCCTGTTCGGCATCGCCATGAGCACGGCCTTGCTGCCGGCCCTGTCCGCTCATCTGAGCAAGGGCCACGAGCACCTCGCGGCCCGGGATCTGCGCGATGGCCTCGCCTGGCTGACCTGGCTGACGCTGCCGGCCATGGCCGGCGCGTTCATGCTGGCCGGGCCCATCGTGGTCACGCTGTTCGAGCACGGGGCCTTCACCCACGCCAACAGCCTGGGGACAGCCGCGACGCTGCAGGCCTACGCCGTGGGCCTGGTCGCCTTCTGCTGGGCCAAGCTGCTCGCCACGGCCTGTTATGCGGGCAAGGATGCCAAGGCGCCGATGAAGTTCGCGGCCGTCAGCGTTGCCGTGAACATCCTGCTGGCCGTGCTGCTCATGCAATTCCTCTCCTATGTGGGGCTTGCGCTGGCCACCTCGCTGGCCTCCTTCGTCAACGTGGCGCTGCTGTATCTCAGGCTGCGGCAACGTTATGGCGCACTGCTGGACGCCACCAGTCTCAGACGCATCGGCCTTGCCGTGCTGGCCAGCATCGTGATGCTGGCCGTGCTTTACCTGCTCGAGCTGGGCTGGCCATTCCCGGCTACGGACAAGATGGCACAGGCCCTCTGGCTGGCACTTGCGATGGTGTTGGGGTTGCTGACCTTTTTTGGCTGCGCCCTCGGCCTGGGCGAAAGGCAGCAAATGCTCCGGCTATGGCGGGCGAGAGCATCCCGGGACTGAGCGCTTGCATGCGCCCGGAAAGCTGTCATGCTTTCTACTTAGAGGATAACCATGCGCCGAGATGTCATTGTCTTTGATCTCGAAACCGTCGTGGATGCCGACGCCGCCCGGCGCCTGCTGCGCCAGCCGGATCTTTCCGATGAACAGGCGCGTGATGCATTGTCGGCGTACTTCCTTGAGAAGACCGACGGCCGGAACGACTTCCCGCGCCAGCCCTTCCATCAGATCGTGGCCATCGCCTATGCACACCTCATCCGCGAGCCCGGAGAGTCCGGAACCGAACTCGTGATCAGGCGCCTGGCCAGCGGAGGCACGGAAAAAAGCACCGAGGCCGAGCTCCTGCAGGGCTTCTTCGGCCTGATCGAGAAACGCGCCCCGCAATTGGTCAGCTTCAACGGACGCGGCTTCGATGTGCCCGTGCTGAAATACCGCGCCATGGCGCACGGCCTGAGCTGCCCGAGGTGGTTCAACGAGGGGGACCGCTGGAACAATTACGACGCCCGCTATTCCAATGAGTACCATCTCGATCTGCTCGAGGTGCTGTCCGACTACGGTGCCTCGGCCCGTTGCTCGCTGGACGAGGTGGCGGCCGCTTTCAACCTGCCCGGCAAGCTGGAAACGTCGGGCGACGACGTGCGCAAGCTGTTCGAGCGCGGCCAGATCGGGGCCATCCGGGATTATTGCGAGACGGACGTCTGCTCGACGCTGCTGATCTACCTGCGCTGGATGCTCTTCAGCGGCGCCCTGGACATCCCGGCCTACGGCCGGGCCGTGCTCGGTCTAAGGCATTATCTGGAGCACGAACGGGCCGAGCGCCCCCATCTGGGGCTCTTCCTCGACCAATGGGGCGAAGCGGCCGATTAGGACTCGGCCTCGAGGATTTCCTTCAGGGTAGCGAAGTCCGCGTCAAGCTCGCGCTGCGCAAGGCGCAGCACGATGGGCTCCGCCAGCTTGAAGAAGCGGCTGGCATCGATGTTCAGGATGCGCGTCACGCGCGTTCCGCCGTCGACAGGCTCGAACTTCATGGTCGTCTCCATCGGAAACGGACCGGACACGGTCTTCGCCGTCCACTGGCTGCCGTCAGCATTGCGGGAGACCACCTCCCATTGCTGCTCGATGATGCGGCCGAGAAACTTCTCCTTCACATGATAGATGGTCCCGGGCGCCGGATCGCCTTCGGTCAGCTTCACGGTCTCCCAGACCGCGCTCTGCCACAAGGGATCGTTGTTGCAGTCATCCACGAAGGCGACGACCTCGGCCAGGGGGCGCCGAATGACGATGGATGATGTCAGCGTGCTCCAGGACATGGCCTCCTCCTCATTCGCGCAACAGTTCCGTGATGCCCGTCTTCGCGCGGGTCTTCGCATCCACCTTTTTCACGATGACCGCGCAATAGAGATTGGGGCCGCCGGACTTTCCGGGCATCGAGCCGGATACGACGACCGAATAGGGCGGCACCTCGCCGTAGTGAATCTCGCCCGTCTCGCGATCCACGATGCGCGTGGACTTGCCGATGTAAACCCCCATGGAAATCACGGAGCCTTCCCGCACGATGACGCCCTCGACAATCTCCGAGCGCGCGCCAATGAAACAGTTGTCCTCGATGATCGTGGGCGAGGCCTGCAGCGGCTCGAGCACACCGCCGATGCCGACACCGCCGGAGAGATGGACATTCTTTCCGATCTGGGCGCATGAACCCACCGTGGCCCACGTGTCCACCATCGTGCCCTCGTCGACATAGGCGCCGATGTTCACATAGGACGGCATCAGCACGCATTTGGGCGCGATGAACGATCCCTTGCGAACCGTTGCCGGCGGCACGACCCGGATGCCGGCCTTGCGAAACATCTGCTCTCCCCAGGTGGCAAACTTCAGGGGCACCTTGTCGTAATAATTCGACACGCCGCCATTGATCAGCTGGTTGTCATGCAGCTTGAAATACAGCAGCACGGCCTTCTTGAGCCATTCATTCGTCACCCAACGGCCCTCATCATCCTTCTCGGCCACGCGAACGCCGCCATCGTCAAGCAACTGCACGGCATGCTCGACGGCCTCGCGGACCTCGGCACTGGCCGAACGCATGTCCCATTGCTGACGGGTTTCCCATGCCTGTTCAATGACCTGCTGCAAATGATTCATCAAGATCCTCTCCTTTCCTCCATGGGCTGCAGGCAAACCTTGCTCATCCCGGGATGGGAATCAAGCCAGAACGATCTCCTCCGGCCTGGGATGCGACAGGAACTCGATGTTCGACATGGTCAGACCGTAGGCACCCGCCAGACCAAAAACGGCGATATCGCCAATGTCCGCCTCATCCACATGGACATCGTTGGCCAGCTTGTCCGCCCCTGTGCACAAGGGGCCGCCAAAATACACGGATTCGCCGCGCACGGACTCCTGCCCGGGGAACACCGGATCCCGATGCATGCGCACAATGGCCAGCGGATGATTGATGGCCAATGCTGCGGGGCGACGGAAATGATTGATGCCGCCGGCGCAAACGACCTGCTTTTTCCCCCTGGACTCCTTGATATCAAGAATCTCGGTACAGAACCAACCCGAATCGGCAGCCAGATAACGCCCGAGCTCCAGGAAGAACGTCCGCCCCTCATAACCGAAGCGCCGGATCAGGGCGTCCAGCCCGGCGGCATAGGCGCGCGGATCGAAGTCCCGGCCCGTTTCGAGGTAGTCCACGCCGAATCCGCCGCCGAAATCGATGATATCACAGATCACGCCGCCATAGCGCGACTCGATGTCTGCCGCCATGCCGAAAACAAGCTCACAGTTCTTCAGCAGATCCGACACATTGAGCACACCGGAGGCCGCGTACACGTGCAGGCCGCGGAAGCGTAGGCGGGATAGCCCCAGCAGCTCGGGCATCACTTCATCAAGTTTTTCCTCATCGATGCCAAACTTCTTGCTGCCGCCGGAGAAGGTCGTCTGGGCCTCGTGGATGTCGAAATTGGCATTGATGCGCAGCAGGATATCCTGGGTCGCGCCAAACGCCTCGCAGATGCGCTGCAGCCTGTGGGCCTCGGTCAGCGACTCGACATGAATCGTGCGAATGCGCTGCTCCACGGCCCAGCGCAGTTCCTCCGGCCTTTTCCCTGGCCCGGTATAAATCAGCGACGCCGGGGAGAAGCCCGCCTCCAGGGCCTTCCGTCCCTCGCCAATGGATGCAATCTCGATGCCCGCCGCACCGGCCTCTTTAGCCGCCCTCAGAAAAGCGGCATGCGGATTGGCCTTCATGGCATAATAAACCTCCACGCCAGCCGGCATGATGGACTTGAGAAGCCCCAGCTTGCGCCGCATCGCGCTCGTGTCATAGACATAGACGTTCAACGTTTCTCCGGTTTGGGCCCGCTGGCGCAAAACCTGCTCGACATGTGCTGGAATCCTCATCGCTCAAACCCTCACCTGACGCAGGCGTCTTGCAAGCTCGGCGGCCTGTTCCTCGCCATCCACCAGCGCCGCCCTGACATAGGATGTTCCGGGGTTTTCACCTCGCTCGTCCGGGGCGGACAGATAGGCGCCGGGCAGCACGGTTACGGCCTGCTGCTCGTAGGCCGCCCTTGCAAAGGCCTCCCCGTCGCCGACATCCAGCCAGACAAAGAACGTCCCCTCTGGCGGGGAGCCGTCCCCCCACTCCTCATAAAATGCCTGCAGGCTTCGCCTGTACGTCTCCTGATTGATGCCCACATGATATTCATCAGACCATGCCATGGCCGCAACCCGCTGCAAGGGCAGCGGCGTCGCCGGGCCCGTATAGCTGCGCAACTTGGCGAAACGCGCAATCAATCGGGCATCGCCGGCAATGAGCCCGCTGCGCAGGCCGGGCAGAGCCGAACGCTTGGACAGCGAATTCATGACCAGGCAGCGCGAAAAGTCCTCGCGCCCGATCCGCTGACAGACCTCTAGCAGGCCCACGGGCTGCTCCCGCCAGAAGATCTCGGAATAGCATTCATCGGCCACGATGTAGAAGTCATGCTCATCGGCCAGTTCGATCAGGCGGCGGTACCAGTCATGATCCGCGACCCAGCCCGTCGGATTGGAAGGGGAGCAGACATAGATGAACGCGGCCTCCTTCCAGACCTTCTCGGGCACGGCATCGAGCTCGGGCGCGAATTGTGACGAGGCTGTGCAGGACATGAGCCAGGGACGGGCGCCTGCCAGCACGGCGCCGCCGTAGTAGATCTGGTACATCGGATTCGGCATGAGCACGCGTGGCTCGGCAGCCGCTTCCGGATTGACCAGCGCATGAGCAACGGAAAAAAGCGCCTCGCGCGTGCCGTTGGCGGCCAGCACCTGGGTGGACGGATCCACATCGGCAAGGCCGTAACGCCGCACAAGCCAGGAGGCCATGGCTTCACGGACAAACAGGGCCCCGCTCGTCGGCGGATATTGCGAAAACCCATGCAGGTGTTCCTCAAGCTGGGGCGCCACGAAGGCCGGCTGCGGCAGCCGCGGCTCTCCAGCCCCGGCATCGATGTGGACAAGGCCGGATGCCGGCCGGATGCCGGCCAGCAAGCCCTTCAGCCGCTGAAAAGGATAGGCCCCCAGCCGATCCAGTCTTGGCTGGTCATGCTTGCCGACACTCACGGGCGTTCCTTCATCAGGTCCACGGCCTGGGCGCGAATCGTCTCGCTCCATGCTCCCAGACGGCCATGGGCATCGAACGCCCGGATGCGGAAGAGGTACGTCCGATCCAGTGTGCGCAGGTTCAGCAGCCGGGTCTGCCGCTCCCCGACCTGGTTCGGGTAGGGCGGCTGTTCGAAATAGCGCTGCCACATCGTCGGACAGTTGCAGATCGGATCGATTTCCGCCCGGTCGATCTGGTAGCCAACGCCGGCGGGATCGCCCTGCAGCACGAATTCAAGCTTCAACGCCGGGCCGGTCACCTCATGCTTGAGTCCGACAATCCTGGGCGGCGATGCGTCCGCCGGCTGCGGCGGCGCCTTGTGACCGCATGCCGCCAGCATCAGAACCCATGCCACAAGCCATACCCTCGCTTTCATGCCAATGCCTCCCTCCACGCGGCCACCTGGCGGCGCACCTGCGCCGGCGCCGTGCCGCCGATGTGATCCCTGGCCGCCACGCAGTCCTCGACGGAGAGGCGGCGGACCATATCCACGCTCAAGCGCTCATCGATGTTCCGGCAGGCCGTCTCGTCCATCTCGTGCAGCTCGATGCCGTGCTCGATGCACCAGGCGACCGACTTGCCGACAATTTCGTGGGCCTCGCGAAACGGCACGCCGGCGCGCACCAGCGCATCGGCCAGGTCGGTCGCCGTGGAGAACCCGCTTGCGGCGGCTCTGCGCATCCGCTCTGCATGCACCCGCATGCCCGGCAGCATCGCGGCCGTGATCGTCAGGCAGCCCTCAAGCTGATCCAGCGCATCGAACACGGCCGCCTTGTCCTCCTGCATGTCCTTGTTGTAGGCCAGAGGCAGCGACTTCATCGTCACCAGCATGGCCATGAGGCCGCCGATGATGCGCCCGCTCTTGCCACGCACGAGTTCGGGCATGTCCGGATTCTTCTTCTGCGGCATGATCGAGCTGCCCGTGCAAAAGGCGTCGGGCAGCTCGACAAAGCCGAACTGCGCACTCATCCACAGCACCAGCTCCTCCGAAAGTCGGGACAGGTGCATCGCCGCGATCGCAGCGGCGGCCTGCAGCTCGAGGATGAAGTCCCGGTCGGAAACCGCGTCCAGCGAATTGCGGCACGGACCGTCGAAGCCGAGCGCCCGGGCCGTCATCTCGCGATCGATCGGGAACGTCGTGCCGGCAAGCGCTGCCGAGCCGAGCGGACAGCGGTTCATGCGGGATCTCGCATCGCGGAAACGCCCGGCATCACGCTCGAACATTTCGACATAGGCCAGCAAATGGTGCCCCAGTGTCACCGGCTGGGCGGTCTGCAGATGGGTAAAGCCAGGCATGATGGTTTCGGCATGTTCCTCGGCCAGGTCGACGAGCACCCGTTCAAGCCGCTGCAGGGCTGCAAGCAGCGCATCCGTGCGCCGGCGCAGATACAGCCGCACGTCGGTGGCCACCTGGTCGTTGCGGCTGCGCGCGGTATGCAATCTCTTGCCCGCATCGCCGATCTTCTCGGTCAGGCGTGCC
>WFOK01000025.1 GCA_015488115.1 Mariprofundaceae bacterium | reverse complement strand
GTGCCGAAGCTTACAATGACACATCCATGATCATGAAAAAGTGCACGAACCGAACAGCGATTCAGGTTGACTACCTGATCATCGGCAGCGGCGCGGCGGGCCTGTATGCGGCGGCCAAACTGCAACCGCACGGTCGCGTGGCCCTGGTCAGCAAGGGGCCAACCTCGAATGCGAACACTTGGTTTGCCCAAGGCGGCATCGCCGGTGTACTCTCAAACCAGGATTCCGTCGAATGCCATGTGCGCGACACGCTGGCCGCCGGTGTAGGGCTGTGTCGGGAACATGTCGTCCGCGAAGTCGTGTCCAGGGGCAGTGAAATCATCCGTGAACTGATCTCCATCGGAACGCGTTTCGACACGCATGATGGCAAGCTGCACCTGACGCGCGAAGGGGGGCATAGCCAGCGCCGCATCGCCCATGCCCAGGATGCCACCGGAAAGGCCATTGCCGAGGCACTGCAGCTGCAGTTGGGATCCAGTTTGATACGTCTCACCGACTACACCGCGATTGACCTGATCACCAGTCACCACATCGGCAACTATGCAGGGGCCAACCGGTGTCTCGGCGCCTATTTTCTGGCGCCCGACGGAAAGGTGGTGTCCGTGGCCTCACGTTTCACGATCCTAGCCACGGGAGGGGCCGGCAAGGTCTATCTGTACACCTCCAACCCTCACGGGGCAAGCGGCGATGGTATCGCCATGGCTTGGCGCGCAGGGTGCCCCGTCACCAACATGGAGTTCATCCAGTTTCATCCGACATGCCTGTTTCACCGCGATGGATCCAACCTGCTGCTGTCAGAAGCGCTGCGCGGAGAAGGAGCACATATCATCGATGCCCGCGGACGACG
Source organism: Mariprofundaceae bacterium (assembly GCA_015488115.1). Taxonomy (GTDB): domain Bacteria; phylum Pseudomonadota; class Zetaproteobacteria; order Mariprofundales; family Mariprofundaceae; genus J005. The sequence continues at coordinate 15,415 of WFOK01000025.1, read as the reverse complement.
CTTCATGTTCGATTACGACGAACGCGGCGAGCTCGCCCCCCGGGATATCGTTGCCCGGGCCATTGACTATGAAATCAAGAAGCAGGGCGTCGATTGCATGTACCTCGACGCCCGACATCTGGGTGAGCATCGCATCAACCGGCAATTTCCGAACATCCGCAAGCGCCTGCTCGAGCTCGGCCTGGATCTGCTCTCGACACCGATCCCGATCGTGCCTGCTGCTCACTATACATGCGGGGGCATTGAAACCGACGTTGCCGGGCACACAGTCATCGAGCACCTTTATGCCATTGGCGAAACTGCCCATTCGGGCCTGCATGGAGCCAACAGGCTGGCCAGTAACTCCCTGCTTGAGTGCTTGGTCATGGCCGATTTCTGCGCCAAGAGCATCCTGGCGCAAACCCCGCCTCCGATACCCCATGTGCCCACTTGGGACGACAGCGGAGTCGAGCCCGAAGTCGAGCGTATCGTCATCAAGCAAAATTGGGATGAGATCCGCTCGTTGATGTCCCATTATGTTGGCATCGTCCGCTCCAACGAACGGCTGCGCCGCGCGAAGCGCAGGCTGCTGATGATCCAGAACGAAATTGCTGATCATTTCTGGAAGCATCCAGTCTCCCGCGACCTGATCGAACTACGAAACCTGGCCCTGGTTGCTGGGCTGATCATCCGGTCTGCACAGATGCGTCACGAATCCCGTGGACTTCATTACTCCACAGACTATCCATTCATGCTTGACGAGGCGCGGGACACGGTGCTTGTGCCCGACACCGGCGATGCAACCGGCACACCCTGATCGCACCGTGCTTGTGCGCGTCCATGGCCGCGTTCAGGGCGTCGGCTTCCGATACTGGACCCGACAAAAGGCCGTGGAGCTCGGCATCTCGGGCTGGGTTCGCAACTGCGCCGACGGCAGCGTTGAGGCGTTGCTCTCAGGCCCCGAGCCAGTCTTACGCAGCATGCTGGAACGCCTCCAACAGGGGCCGGTCATGGCCAGGGTCGAGAGACTAGATGCCCGCTGGCTCGATGCTGTTCCGCAAAATACCGGATTCCGCATCCGACATGAATAAAAAAAGGCCGCCATAAGGCGGCCCTTCTGCTCATGGTCGAGATCCCGGGATTCAGTTGGCATCGGACTCGTCGGCGACCGAAGGCCTTTCAACGAGCTCAATCACAGCCTTGGGCGCAGCATCACCAACTCGATATCCAGTCTTGATGATGCGCGTGTAGCCACCCTGACGCTCGGCAAAGACTGGTGCAATCTCAGCAAAAAGCCGATCCACGACCTTGCGGTGACGAAGCTTGGCCAGCGCCTGACGACGGGCGTGAAGGTCCCCGCGCTTGCCCAGGGTGATCAGTTTCTCAACATATGGCCTCACGGCCTTGGCCTTGGCCTCCGTGGTCTCAATGCGGCCATGCTCCAGCAGTGCCATGGCCAGGTTGGCAAGCACAGCGCGGCGATGACCAGTCGGCAGCCCAAGTGATCCACGATGCTTACGGTGTCTCATGTCTACTCCTTAACCCTGTGCGGCCTTGTTCGATGCCGCATCCTCATCTCTAGGCGGCCAGTTCTCCAGCTTCATGCCGAGATGAAGGCCCATTTTTTCGAGCACTTCCTTGATCTCCATCAGAGACTTGCGACCAAAATTCGGCGTGCGAAGCATCTCCTGCTCCGTGCGCTGAACGAGATCGCCGACACGAAAGATATCGTCGCTTTTCAGACAGTTCATCGAACGGACGGACAGATCAAGGTGATCGATCGGCTGCGCAAGCAACTCTTCCAGCGCCCGGTTGTCTTCCTCTCCTTCTTCGACGGGCTCTACAGCCGTGAAGTCTGCAAACACGACGAGCTGGTCCTGAATGATCCTTGCCGCCTCTCCGATGGCCTCCTCGGGAGTCAGCGAGCCATCGGTCTCGACCTCCATGATGAGCTTGTCATAATTGGTCTTCTGACCGACGCGAGCCTGTTCGACTCGCGTGGCGACGCGGCGAATTGGGGAAAATGATGCATCCAGCAACAGGGTGCCGACGCTTCTTTCCTCATGTTCGCGATCGCTTGCCGGTACATAACCGCGGCCCTTTTCAAGGACAGCCTCGAATTTCAGCACGCCATCCTCGTTGAGGTGCGCAATAACGAGATCGGGGTTGAGCACTTGAACATTGGCCGGACACTGGATGTCGCCAGCCGTCACGATGGCCGGACCCTTGACATCCAGGTGCACCGTGGATGTATCGATGCCATCCATGCGGAACGCGATGTCCTTCAGGCTCAGGATGATATCCAGCACATCCTCGCGGACGCCTTTGATTGTATCGAATTCATGCATCACGCCTTCAAACTTGACCGAGGTGATGGCGGTACCCATGAGAGAGGATAGCAGCATGCGACGAAGGCTGTTGCCAATCGTCGTTCCATGCCCGCGCTCCAGGGGCTCGAAGACTATTTTTGCCGAACGCCCGGGGACGAGTTCCTCAACTGTAATGCTGCGTGGCTTGATCAGGTTCATCGCTTCCCTCGTTCTACTGGATTACTTGGAGTACAGCTCGACAATCAGCTGCTCGCGAATGTTCGGATCCAGCTGATCCCTTGTCGGAAGCGCCCGGTAGACGCCCTGCTTGCTAGGCAGGTCGACGTCAAGCCATTCGGCCGTTCCGCGCGTAGCAGCGTTCTCCACGGCTGCATTGACACGCAGATGCTCCTTGGCCGCATCGACAAGCTCAATGCGGGCACCGACAGGCACCAGGAAGGATGGAATGTTGACCTTGCGACCATTGACCTTGACCAGCTTGTGGCGAACGAGCTGCCTGGCCTCGGATCGCGAACTCGCCAGCCCCATGCGGAAGACGACATTGTCCAGGCGAGACTCGATAAGCTGCAGAAGGTTCAGACCCGTCACGCCGGGCATGCGATCGGCCTTCTCAAAGTACTTGCGGAATTGCTTTTCCTGCAGCCCGTAGATTCGTTTCACCTTTTGCTTCTCACGCAGCTGCATGCCGTAGTCTGAAACCTTTGACCGGCGCATCTGCCCATGCATGCCCGGGGCATAGGGGCGCCTTTCCATGGCGCACTTGTCAGTGTAACACTTGTTTCCCTTCAGATACAGCTTCTCGCCTTCGCGTCTGCACAGACGGCATTTCGCTTCGAGGTAACGTGCCATGTTCCTTTTCTCCTAAACCGTTAAACGCGGCGCCGCTTCGGAGGACGGCAACCATTGTGCGGAATTGGCGTAATATCGCGTATGAAGGTCACATTGATACCGCTGGCGGCTATTGCCCGTAGCGCCGACTCACGCCCGGAGCCCGGCCCCTTGATCATGACCGCGACATTCTTTACACCATGTTCGATGGCCTTCTGCGCGGCTTGCTCGGCGGCAACCTGGGCGGCAAAAGGTGTGCTCTTGCGCGAACCACGGAAATTCGAACCGCTGCTTGCCCAGCAGATAGCATTGCCGGCTTCATCGGTGAATGTAATGATCGTGTTATTGAACGTTGCCTGGATATGCGCAACCGCATTGGCGACGTTCTTGCGGGCTCGCTTCTTGCCCGCGCTTTTCGGTGCAGCCATACTCTACCTACCCCTATTACTTTTTCTTGCCGGCCACGGTTCGGCGTGGCCCCTTGCGGGTGCGTGCATTGGTCTTCGTGCGCTGGCCGCGGACCGGGAGACCTCGACGATGACGCAAACCCCGATAACAGCCCAGGTCCGTCAGCCGCTTGATATTCATCGTGACCTCACGACGCAAATCGCCCTCGACCGTGTAATTCTGGTCAATGACAGAACGAATCCTGTCCACCTCGGCATCAGTGAGGTCGCGGACACGGGTATCCGGATTGACCCCTGCAGCCTCAAGCACCTTGCGCGATCTGCTCAGTCCGATGCCATAGATATAGGTCAGCGCAATTTCCACGCGCTTCTGCGTCGGAATGTTTACTCCGGCTATACGAGCCACTTCTTGCCTCCTTGAGCTCCACAAAAAAGGGCGCGAAGACTATCCAGATGGATGGTCGAGCGCAACCTTTATCCCTGCCGCTGTTTGTGACGCGGGTTTTCGCAGATGATGCGAATGACGCCCTTGCGTCGAATGACGCGACACTTGTTACACATTTTCTTTACCGATGCACGGACCTTCACGCCTGCACCTCCTCGCACATTCGTTGATTTACTTCTCGCGATAACTGATGCGCCCGCGCGTCAGATCATAGGGAGAAATCTCCACCGTCACGCGATCACCCGGAAGAATCCGGATATAATACTTACGCATCTTGCCGGAGATGGTACACAGCAACTCATGGCCATTCTCGAGCCTCACCTTGAACATAGCATTGGGCAGTTTCTCGATCACCTCGCCCGTCATTTCGATGATGCCTTCCTTAGCCATCTGCCTGCTTCACCACCTCTAGCAATTTCTCATAAACCTCGTCCGGAGCGCCATTGGCGTCCACCTTACCAAAGACCGGCCGCTTGCTGTAATAAGAAAGCAACGGCGTCGTCTGTTCGCGATACACGCGCAATCGCCCGGCAATGACCTCTTCTCGGTCATCCTCCCGCTGATAGAGCTCGCCACCACAGTGGTCGCATACTCCCGAAATTTTGGGAGGCGAATAATGCCGATGAAATCCGAAACCGCAAGCCCGGCAGATTAGGCGACCGGAAAGGCGTTGCAGCAGCGTTTCCTCGGATGCATCCATGAAGATGATGGCATCGAGTCTGAGACCGAGGCGATCGAGCATGGCGTCCAGCGCCTCTGCCTGTGGAACATTGCGCGGGAAGCCGTCGAGAAGGAAGCCGCTGACATTGCGGATTTTGTCTTCGATCATGCGCACGACGAGCTCATCGGGAACAAGCTCACCGGCCTCCATGTAGGCCTTGGCCTTCTTGCCTGCCTCAGTTCCCTGGCGAACGGCTTCCCGCAACAGATCGCCCATCGCGAGATGCGCAACGCCAAGTTCACGTGCCAGACGCTGGCCTTGCGTGCCCTTGCCCACGCCGGGCGGGCCAAAAAGGAGAAGGTTCATCGGCGCGTCTTCAGGCGTGCTTGCTTCATCAGGCCCTCATACTGATGGCTCAGCAGATGTGCCTGGATCTGACCCATGGTGTCCATGGTCACAACCACGACGATGAGCAGGCTCGTTCCACCGAAATAAAACGGCACCGAAAGCTCCGCAATGAGCCATTGGGGAAGCAGGCAAACAAGGGATACATAAATGGCACCTACGACTGTGATCCGTGTCAGAACGCTATCGATGTATTCGGCCGTCTTCTGCCCCGGGCGAATGCCGGGAATGAAGCCGCCGTGCTTCTTCAGGTTGTCAGCGGTCTCCTTGGGATTGAACACGATGGCCGTGTAAAAGAAGCAGAAGAAAACGATCAGCAACGTGAACAGGAGCAGGTAGAGCCATCCGCCCGGATTAAGCGCTGCGGAAATGTCCGAAAGCCAGCCAAAGCCCTCGGCGCCCTTGGTGAACTGGGCGAATGTGGCTGGCAGAAGAATCAACGACGAGGCGAAGATGGGAGGGATGACGCCGGCCGTGTTGACCTTCAGGGGAAGAAAGGATGCCTTGCCACCATAGACGCGATTGCCGACCTGCCGTTTGGCATACTGGATCGGAATCCGGCGCTGCGCGCGCTCGAACCAGACCACGATGCCGGTCACGATCAGCGCAAGCGCGAAAAGGCCAAGCACGGTCAGCGGCGCATACTCGCCTGTCCTTGCAAGCTCCAGCGTGCCGCCAATGGCTGATGGAAGCCCCGCCACGATACCCGCGAAAATGATCAGAGAAATGCCGTTGCCAATGCCGCGCTCGGTGATCTGTTCGCCAATCCACATCAGGAACACGGTACCGGATACCAGCGTGATCACGGTCATGGCCTTGAAGCCAAGACCAGGCTCGATGACGACCGGTACGCCGTTGACCGAGAAGGTCTCAAGCCCGACGGAGATGCCGATGGCCTGGAAAAAGGCCAACAGCACGGTTCCATAACGCGTGTATTCGGTAATCTTGCGCCGCCCGGCCTCGCCTTCCTTCTTCAACTGCTCGAGCTTGGGCGATACGACCGTCATCAACTGTATGATGATGGCCGCCGAGATGTAGGGCATAATGCCCAGGGCAAAGATCGTTAGCCTGGACAGGGCACCGCCTGAAAACATGTCGAACATGCCCAACAAGCTGCCCTGGGCCTGCTGGAAAAACTGCGCGAGAACTTCGGCATTCATGCCCGGTACTGGGATGTGCGCACCGATCCTGTATACGATCAGCATCCCCAGCGTAAAGAGGATGCGTTGCTTCAGCTCCGGTATCTTGCCGATGTCACCCAAGCCTCCCAGCTGGACAGCCTGTTGCGCGACCATGCTCAGGCAGCCTCCGGCGTTGAAACGCTGCCACCCGCTGCCTCGATCTTGGCCTTGGCAGACTGTGAGCATGCTGCAAGACGCAGATCGAGCTTCTTACTGATCTCCCCACGGGCAAGCAGCTTCACCGGATCGACGGCATTGCGAATAAGTCCAGCCTCATACAGCACGGATGCATCAATGACTGCGCCATCCTCAAAGCGCGAAAGCTGACCCACATTGATGACCTGATAGCCCTTGGCCATAGACGTGAAGCCACGCTTGGGCACCCGGCGAATCAATGGCATCTGCCCGCCCTCGAAGCCGCGCGCAACCTTGCCACCGCTGCGCGACTTCTGGCCCTTGTGACCACGACCGCTGGTCTTGCCGTGACCGGAGCCCATGCCACAGCCCAGCCGCTTGCGCGACTTGCGCGAACCTGCTGTCGGTGTGAGTTCATTCAGTTTCATTGCTTTCACTCCCCAGACTCGATACGTACCAAATGGCGAACCTTGTTCACCATGCCGCGGATCGCCGGCGTGTCCTCAAGTTCGACCACCTGATTCAGGCGGCGGAAGCCCAGCCCCTTCAATGTGGCCTTCTGATCCTTCGAATAGCCGATTCCGCTCTTGATCTGACGGACCATCATCGTCTTCTTTGCAGCCATCGTATTCTCCCAGCTAACGCGCTATTCAGTTCTTGCCGCGTCGGGCGGCAATCTGGTCCGGGCTCTCCAGGGCCTTCAGGCCGTTGAACGTCGCCCGCACGAGATTGAGTGGATTGCGCGATCCGAGGCTCTTGGTTAGCACATCGCGCACGCCGACGGCATCGAGCACCGCTCGCACGGCCGACCCTGCGATCACGCCAGTACCTTCGCTCGCCGGCTTCAGCAACACGCTGGTCGCGTCCTGCTTGCCAACAACCTCGTAATGAATCGTGCCGTTCTTGCGCGGCACATAAATCAACGACTTGCGCGCGATTTCCGTCGCCTTGCGAATGGCCTCGGGAACCTCCTTGGCCTTGGCATGGCCGAATCCGACGTGCCCGTTGCCATCACCGACGACCATCAGCGCCGAAAATCCCATGCGGCGGCCCCCAGCCACGGTCTTGGCCACGCGGTTGATGTGAATAAGCTTTTCCGTCAGCTCCAATTCATCTGCATTGATCATTTGCATGCTCTCCTAGAACTTCAATCCGCCTGCGCGGGCGCCATCGGCCAGCGCCTTCACGCGTCCATGATAGGGATACCGACCGCGATCGAACGCAACCTCCTGGATGCCGGCCGCCAACGCGCGTTCGGCGATCAGCCTGCCCACGGCCTCCGCACCGATCTTGTTGCCGCCATGCTCCATGCCGGTTTCAAGACTCGACGCCGCTGCCAGCGTGCGACCACTGGCATCGTCGATCAACTGTGCATAGATATGGCGCGCCGAGCGAAACACACTCAGGCGGATCCGGCCGCTGGCCTTGACCCGGGAACGGACCCGACGCGTCCTGCGGATCGCACTGTCATATTCATAACGCTTTGCAGACATTCGTTAAACTCCTGCTTTCTAATCGATGGCCGCTTAGGCCTTCTTGCCTTCCTTCATGGCGACGTATTCATCGGCATAGCGAATGCCCTTGCCCTTGTAAGGCTCGGGTGGGCGGAAGGCGCGGATTTCGGCGGCAACCTGCCCGACCTGCTGCTTGTCCATGCCAGACAGGACGATCTTGCTTTGCTCCACCTTCGCATCAACACCATCGGGCAAGGCATACTCCACCGGATGCGAGAAACCGAGCGAGAGCACGAGCTTGCGCCCCTGCGCCTGGGCCCGGTAACCAACGCCGCGCAACTCCAGCACCTTCTCGAATCCCTTGCTCACACCGATGACATTGTTTGCAATCAGTGCCCGGCAAAGGCCAAAAAAAGACTTCTTGCGCTTGTTCGACATGTCATCACAGCGCAGTTGCAGCTCATTGCCGTTCAACTCCGCCTGGATGCCGTCAAGCAACGGAGAACTCATCTCGCCCTTCGGACCCTTGACGGTCACTTGGCCGTCGCTGAGCTTGACCTCCACGCCGGAGGGGATCGTAATCGGTTTCAGACCAATGCGTGACATGACATTTACCTCAAAATACCGTGCAAAGGATTTCGCCGCCGATGTTGGCCTTGCGGGCATGCTTATCGGTCATGATGCCCTGAGACGTGCTGACGATGGCCACGCCGTAACCATTCTTGACGCGCGGCAGCTCCTTGGCCCCTGCATAGACGCGCCGGCCCGGCTTGGATACGCGTTTGATTTCCCGGATCACCGGCGCCCCTTCCTCGTCGTACTTCAGCGTCAGCCGGAGATAACGGTGCCCTTTGTGGTTGTAGGCCTTGACGCCAGCAAGGTACCCCTCTTCCTTGAGCAGCTTGGCAATCGATTCAAGCATCTTGCTCGCCGGGAGTTCGATCTTTTCTATCCCTGCCATCTGAGCGTTGCGAATACGCGTCAGCATGTCGGCAATTCTGTCCATCATCATGGCAATGTATCCTCTTTTCCGATTACCAGCTTGATTTCACCATGCCCGGAATCTCGCCGGCCAAGGCATGCTTTCTAAGGCAAACGCGGCACAAGCCGAACTTGCGGTAAACTGAATGCGGCCGTCCGCACACCTTGCAACGCGTGTAGGAGCGCACTTTGAATTTCGGCTTGCGGTTGCATTTGGCGATCATTCTCTTGGAAGCCATCGCTATCTCCTCAATTGCGGAAGGGCATGTTGAAGTGCTTCAGCAGCACACGCCCTTCCTCATCCGTTTTGGCGGTTGTCACGATCGTGATGTCCATGCCACGAATGCGATCAACCTTGTCATAATCAATTTCAGGGAAGATGATCTGCTCCTTGACGCCCAGCGTGTAATTGCCACGCCCATCAAAGGACTTCGGCGAAATACCCTTGAAGTCCCGGATTCGCGGCAGGGCGACATTGACCAAGCGATCAAAGAACTCCCACATGCGGTCTCCACGAAGCGTGACCCTGCACCCAACAGGCATGCCCTCACGCAACTTGAAGTTCGCAATCGATTTGCGAGCGCGCGTGACAACCGGCTTCTGGCCGGTGATCAGCGTCATGTCGCTGATGGCGCCCTCAAGTGCCTTGGCATTCTGGGCTGCCTCGCCAACGCCCATGTTGACGACGATCTTGACCAGCTTCGGAACCTGCATCGGGTTCTTGTATCCGAACTGCTCGGCCAGTGCCGGAGCCACCTTTTCCTTGTAAAGCGTTTTCAAACGTGCCATTTCCGACTACTCCTAACGATCCAGCACTTCGCCGCACTTGCGGCAGAAGCGGACCTTACGCCCATCCTCAAGTTTCTTGGCCCCCAGACGCACGCCGCTCTTGCATTTCGGGCAGTAGAACTGCACGTTCGAAATGGCCAAAGGGGCCTCCTTTTCGATGATGCCTCCAGCGCTGTTCTGCGTCGGACGCATATGGCGCTTGACCAGGTTCACCTTGGAGACCAGCACGCGCCCTTCCGCCGGCATCACGCGAATGACCTTGCCGCGAGCGCCCTTGTCACGTCCGGCAATAACCACAACCTCATCATCCCTGCGAATGCGTGTTTTTATCATGTTCATCGTTATGCCCACCTTGTCAAAGCACTTCCGGCGCAAGGGAAATGATCTTCATGTACCCCTTGGCACGCAGTTCTCGCGTCACCGGTCCAAAAATGCGGGTTCCAATGGGCTCGTTCTGCTTCGTCAGCAGCACGGCCGCATTCTCGTCGAAACGGATCGAACTCCCGTCCGCGCGGCGGAATTCCTTGGCTGTCCTGACCACGACCGCGCGCTGGACATCGCCCTTCTTGACCTTGCCGCCTGGCATGGCCTCCTTGACGGCCACGACAATGACATCTCCAACCCGGGCGTAGCGCCGCTTGGATCCGCCAAGCACCTTGATGCAGGCCACTTTCTTGGCGCCAGAATTGTCAGCCACTTCGAGAATGGTCTCGTTCTGAATCATTGCCTTCTCCCTGCTACAGTTGCTCGACGCGCGTCAACACGTCCTGGAGCATCCAGCACTTACGCTTTGATATCGGTGCACATTCGATGATGCGCACGCGATCGCCTATGTTGCACGTGTTCGTCTCGTCATGGGCCATGTACTTCTTGTGCGAACGCACGGTCTTGCGGTAGCGAGGATGCAGGAACTTTCGCTCTACCTCGACGACAATGGTCTTGTCGCCCTTGTTGCTGACCACCACACCTTCCAGCGTTCGCTTGTTGCTCTTCTGTTCAGTCATCAATCAAACCCCTTACGAACGTTCGCCCAGAATGGTCTTGATGCGTGCAATCTCCCGACGCACCTGACGGATGCGAGCGGTGTTGGTCAGTTGCATCGTTGCCTTCTGGAAACGCAGCTTCATGTGCTCAGCCGCCAGCTCGTCCATGCGCTGCCTGAGCTCCGCATCGTTCAATGCACGAAGATCCTTCGCCTTCTTGATGTCACTCATCTTCCTACCCCGCGCACGACAATCTTGGTCCGGATAGGAAGCTTCGCCGCCGCACGCTTGAGCGCGGCGCGGGCCACCTCCTCATCGACACCGGACATCTCATAAAGGATACGGCCCGCCTTCACGGCTGCCACCCAGTATTCAGGCGAACCCTTTCCGCTTCCCATACGAACCTCGGCGGGCTTCTTCGAAACCGGAAGGTCCGGGAACATACGAATCCAGACACGGCCCTGACGCTTGATATGGCGCGTGATTGCAATACGCGCTGCCTCGATCTGCCGCGCCGTGATCCGGCCGGGCTCGACAGCCTTCAAGCCAATATCACCAAAGTTCAGACTGGCACCACGCTCGCTCTTGCCGCGAATGCGCTGCAGCTCCTTGTGATGTTTGCGCCAGCGAATCTTCTTAGGTTGCAACATCGTTCAATTCCTCTTATGCCTGCTGCCCGGCCTTGTCGCCGCCGAGCTTCTCTCCCTTGAATACCCATACCTTGACGCCGATAACCCCATAGGTCGTACGCGCCTCGGCAAAACCGTAATCAATATCCGCGCGAAGCGTATGCAGGGGAACCCTGCCCTCACGGTAACCCTCGGTACGGGCGATCTCGGCGCCACCCAAGCGGCCGGAACATTGCACCTTGATACCCTTGGCACCCATGCGCAGGGCCGTCTGCATGGCGCGCTTCATCGCGCGACGAAAGGCGATGCGTTTCTCCAACTGGAATGCGATGTTTTCAGCAATCAGCTGCGCCTCGGCCTCGGGACTGCGAATCTCGACAATATTGATCTGGATGTCGCGTCCGAAGCGGTGCTTGAGCTCTCTGCGCAGTGCATCAATCTCAGAACCCTTCTTGCCGATGACGACGCCGGGGCGGGATGTGTGAATCGTAACCCGGACGCTTTCTGCCGGACGCTCAATAATGATGCGCGAGACGCCAGCGTGCATCAGCCGCTTCTTGAGGTAGCGCCGCATGTTGATGTCTTCAAGCAGCAGTTCTCCATAATTCTTGTCTGCATACCACTGCGACTCCCAGTCGCGGATGATGCCAACGCGAAATCCAATCGGATTGACTTTCTGACCCATGCGATTCCCCTTTACTGTTCCCGAACAGCCACATGCAGATGGCTGTGACGGTGAAAACGCTTGCGCATGCGACCCATTCCCTTGGGGCGATAACGCTTCAACACCATGCCCTGGTCCACGCGCACCTCGGCGACGACAAGGTTGTCCACGTCGAGACCATGGTTCTGCTCGGCATTGGCAATGGCCGACTTCAGAACCTTTTCAAAAAGGCGCGCGGACTTCTTCGGCGACAAGGCCAAGACGGCAAGGGCGCGATCGACGCTCAGTCCTCGGATGGCATCCGCCATCAAACGGGCCTTCTGGGGGCTGATCTGACTGTTCTTTGCCAGTGCTCGTACCACTTCAGACATGCCTGCTTACCTCTTCCTCGCCTTTTTGTCCGCGCCGTGCCCGTAATAGGTGCGCGTTGGCGCGAATTCGCCCAGCTTGTGTCCGACCATGTTCTCCGTGACATACACGGGGATGAACTTGTTGCCGTTGTGAACGGCAAAGTTCAGCCCGACGAAATCGGGGGAGATGGTCGACCGTCGCGACCAAGTCTTGATGACACCCTTGAGCTTGCCAGCACGCGCCGCATCCACCTTCTTCTGAAGCGAAGGCTCGATGTATGGACCCTTTTTCAATGAACGCGCCATGTTCTACCTCACTTCTGATGACGCCGGCGCACGATGTCGCGATCCGACGCCTTGTTCTTCTTGCGGGTCTTGTGCCCTTTGGTTGGCACGCCCCATGGAGTCACAGGGTGGCGACCTCCGGACGTCCTGCCCTCACCGCCACCATGCGGGTGGTCGACGGGATTCATGGCCACGCCGCGAACATTCGGACGTACACCAAGCCAACGCGAACGCCCCGCCTTGCCAATCTTGCGGTTGGCATGATCGGCATTTCCCATGACACCGATGCTCGCAAGACAGCGAACATCTACACGACGAAACTCGCCGGACGGCAGCTTGAGCACGGCACGCCCGCCTTCCTTGCCCATCAACTGAACCGACGTTCCCGCACTGCGAGCGAGCTGACCACCCTTGCCAGGCTTGAGCTCGACATTGTGCAGCAGCGTGCCCACGCGAATGGCCGACAGCGGCAACGCATTGCCGGGCCTGATGTCGGCACCCTCGCCTGACATGACGACATCGCCAGGTCTAAGCCCCTGCGGTGCAAGGATATAGCGCTTGTCGCCATTGGCGAAATGAACCAGCGCAATATGCGCCGTGCGGTTCGGGTCGTATTCGATGCGCGCAACTTTACCTTCGATGCCAAAGTTGTCACGCTTGAAATCGACCAAGCGATAAAGGCGCTTGTGCCCGCCGCCGCGATGACTGGCCGTGACACGACCCTTGTTGTTGCGACCGCCCTTCTTGGTCAGACCGACGGTCAGAGACTTTTCCGGACCGCCCTTGTGCAGCGTAGGATCCACGACAGCAACGCGGCCGCGTGCGCCGTTAGTGATCGGTTTGAGAACTTTCAGTGCCATTGTTTATCCCTCTTCAACCATCTCAAGGGTCTGACCCTCAGCAAGACGCACGATTGCCTTGCGGTAGCCTGCTCTCGACCCGATATGGAAGCCGCGCCGCTTGGGCTTTCCAGGCATGTTCATGATCTGAACCTTTTCAACGTTCACGTCAAAGATGGCCTCGATGGCCTCCTTGACCTGCTTCTTGGTCGCATTGCGAGCAACCCTGAAGGTGTATTGATTGGCCAGGCCCGTAGCCGCGTAGCTTTTCTCGGTCACCACCGGCTGGCGGATGACATCGTAATGATTGATCGTAGCACTCATCCCAGACGCTCCTCGAGTTTGTCGACTGCTGCCTCTGTCAGAATCACGCGTTCGGTTTTGAGCAGATCGAACAGGTTCAGCTGGCCGTCCAGCACGATCTTGGTACGCGGGACATTGCGGCCGGAAAGCTGTACGTTGCGATCAGGTTCCGCCAGCACGACAACAGCGGAATCCGCGTTCAAGTTGCTCAGGATCTGGATAAACGACTTCGTCTTGATCTCTGGCAGGTCGATCTTGTTGACCACGACCAGGCGACCCTCGCGCAAAGCGTCGGAAAGAACAAGGCGCATAGCCCGCTGACGCTCCTTGCGATTGATCCTGGTGGCAAAGACCGTCGGCTTTGGTCCATGGGCAATGCCGCCATGCCGCCATTGCGTAGCCCGAATCGAGCCTTGACGCGCACGCCCCGTCCCTTTCTGGCGCCACGGCTTCTTGCCGCCACCGGAAACCTCTGCCCTGGTCTTTGTCTTGCGCGTTCCGCTGCGCTGCGCCGAGGCCAGCGCCGTGAACACACGATGAACATAGCCCGCATCAGGCTCAAGACCGAACACGTTCGGGTTAAGTTCGCGCTTGCCGATTTCGTTGTTGTTCTGATCAACGACTGTAATCTGTGCCATGTTACGCTCCCTTCACGGCCGGGCGCACCTCGACAAGCCCACCGCGCGGACCCGGTACGGCACCCTTGACCAGAATACGATTGGCCTCGGCATCGACGCGGACAACCTCCAGGTTCTGAATGGTCTTGCGCTCATTGCCATAGTGACCCGGCATCTTCTTGCCCGGAAAAACCCGCCCGGGATCCTGACACTGCCCGGTCGATCCCATCTGACGATGCACTTTTTCAGCACCATGCGAGGCACGGCCGCCGCCGAAATTGTAGCGTTTCATCACACCAGCGAAGCCGCGACCCTTGGACGTACCCGAAACGTCAACCTTCTGCCCTGCCGAGAACATCGTGGCATCAAGCTGCTGGCCCACCTCGGGAGCCTCATCAGGGGAAACCCTGAATTCCTTCAGGCCACCCATAACCTCATGGCCATGCTTTGCATAATGGCCCTGTACGGCGCGCGTTTCATGCCTGCGCGGCTGACCGTAGCCAATCTGGATAGCGTCATAACCATCCTTCTCGGCTGTCTTGCGCAAAATCACCTTGCACGGCTCAACGCTGAGCACCGTGACCGGCACGGCTGAACCATCCTCGGCAAAGACCTGAGTCATGCCCATCTTGCGGGCGATCAATCCTACACTCATCTTTCGCCCCTCTTTACAACTTGATCTCGACATCCACGCCGGACGGAAGATCAAGCTTCATCAGCGCATCAACCGTCTGCGGAGTCGGCTTGTCGATATCGAGCAGACGCTTGTGCGTGCGAATCTCGAACTGTTCGCGCGAATCCTTGTACTTGTGCGGACTGCGGATCACGCAAAACTTGCGCACCTTGGTTGGAATCGGAATCGGTCCGCGAACTTCCGCCCCCGTCCGCTTTGCGGTCGCCACGATGTCGGCCGCACTCTTGTCCAGAATGCGATGATCAAACGACTTCAGGCGAATTCGAATGCTTTGAGTTGCCACTTGCGGCCCCCTTCTTCTCTCTTTACTCGATGATCTCGGTGACGACGCCTGCGCCGACGGTACGACCACCCTCGCGGATCGCGAAGCGCAACTCCTTGTCCATCGCGATCGGCGTGATCAGCTCAACCTCCATCGACACGTTGTCGCCAGGCATCACCATCTCCGTGCCCTCG
>WFOK01000024.1 GCA_015488115.1 Mariprofundaceae bacterium | reverse complement strand
GAATCACGGCGATCGTCGCCACAATCGTCGGTTTCCCGGTCTCGTTGGTGGCCTGAATGATCAGGCGCGCCTTGTCGGACAGCTTGGTGACGCCGCGATGCAGATGACGGTGAATGTTTTCAATCACAACAATGGCGTCATCCACAAGCAGACCCAGCGAAAGAATCAACGCAAACAACGTGATCCGGTTGATCGTCTGATCAGCAAGCAGGCCAATCGCCAGCACGATGAACAGGATCAGCGGGATGTTCATCGTCACGATCGCTGCCTCGCGCCAGCCCAGAAACAGCAGCAGAATCACGATCACGGATGCAATGGCGATACCCAGATGCTCGACAAGCAGGTTCACCGCCGCGTTCGCGCGTTCGCCGGAGTCTCTCGTGATGTCGACACGCACATTGTCGGGAATCAGGTCACCCTTCAGCTCATTCAGCTTGGCTTCAATGCGCCGGGTCACAAACGCCGCGTTCGTGCCCCGTTTCTTGGCCAGCGCAATCGACACGGCTGGCGTTTCGGCCTCTTCCGTCGGCATCGGACCCTCCGCCGACGGACCAAACCCGATGCGGTGGTATTGACGGATTTCCGACGGCCCATCCTTGATCGTGGCAATGTCCCGCAGATAGATCGGTTTGTGCTCCCATTGGCCGACAATCAGCGACCCTACTTCCTGCGCATCCTTCAGGTAGCCATTGAGCCAGATCCTCGCCACCTGATTGTCCCCGACCAGCGAGCCGACGGGGCCGCCCGCATTGGCGCTTGTGAGGACCCGATGAAGCTGGTCCAGCGTGATCCGGTAAGCGGCCAGACGGGCTGGATCGATCTCGATCAGGATTTCGTGGTCCTGTCCGCCGACGATATCCGCCACGGACACGCCCTCGAGCGGCGCCAACTGCTCCCGCACGCGCTCGGCCAGGCGCTTCAGCGACAGACCGTCCATATCAGACGAGGAAAGCGTAATGACCGAAACCGGCACGTCATCGACATCCATGGGCTTGACCAGGGGCTGGGAAGCCCCCGGCGGGATGCGGTCCAGATTGTGCATGATGCGGTCGTAAAGCTTGACCAGGCTGGCTTCCTTGTCCTCGCCGACCTCGAACATCACGGTCACCACGCCAACCGAATCCATGGCAGCACCAAAGGTATGGTCAACGCCGGTCATCTCGCGCAGTACCATCTCCAACGGACGCACGATCAGGTTCTGCACCTCTTCCGGGCTTGCCCCCTGCATCTGCACGATCACATTGGCCGCCGGCACGTCGATTTGCGGATTCTCCTCGCGCGGCGTGACCATCAAGGCCACGACACCAATCAGGAAAATCAATGCACTGATGATGGGGGTCAGATTCGTGCGCATGGCCGTCCGACCCAGGCGGCCCGCGATATTCAATGGCGCATTCGATTCGCTCATGATGACTTGCGCTCCACGTGCACACCGGTCTTCAGCTCAGATGAGCCCCAGGCGATCACGTCACCCGGCTTCAGGCCGGCGAGAACTTCAACCTTGCCATCATGATGTTCACCCAACCGGACCTGGCGGTAATGCGCCACGCCATCCTGATCCACAAGATAGACACCATTCAGGCCTGCACGATGAACCACGGCGGCCTCCGGAATCAACACAGCCGTACGATGCCCGAGCATGAACCGCACTTCAGCGAACATGCCGGGAAACACTTTTTCTGTCACGGGGATGGCCACCTTGACAAGGAACAAATGAGTGACCGGATCCGCTGCGTCGACAATCTGACGGATTCGTCCCCCAATGCGACTGTCGCTTCCAGGCACCCAGACCTCGGCCGGATCGCCTTCATGGAGTCGGTCGATGAACTGCTCGGAGACATGTGTCTCCACCAACAATTGACTTGGATTCTCGAGAACCAGAACCGGACGGCCAGGCGCCGCCAAGTCTCCGGCGCTGGCACGCTTCTCGACGACGACCCCGGAGACGGGGGCCTTGACCTCAGCATATTGCAACTGGTTCTCGGCCTGGACGAGCTTGGAACGCGCCACATCGTAGCGCAGCTTGATCTTTTCGAACTGTTGGCGACTGACGGCATGATCGGCCAACAACGACCGATAGCGCCGCAGATCGGCCTCGGCATCCTTCAGATGCGCCAGGGCCTGTTCATATGCCTGCCGGGCATCCACCGGATCAATGCGGAACAGCAATTGCCCGGCTTTCACACGATCACCTTCCCGAACCAGGATTTCCCGGATATATCCAGACATTCTTGAGCTGATCATGACGCGCTGGTCGGAAACCACGACCCCGCTGCTGACCGCGTGCAAGGGAACCGAGGCGCCCACAAGCTGCATCGTCTGGGCGCGCACCGCCTCTGCAGCGCTCATGTCCACCTGTCCCCCTTGCTCTCGGTCGCATCCCGCCAAAAGCAAGACAAGAGCCAGACCGACGATCGAGATTCTTCCGTTCATTGTATCCGCTCCTCATCCAGCAATCCGACCGCCAGGAGCATGCGGGCCCTGGCAACCTCGACATCAAATTTCGCCTGAATGGACGCCGCCTCGGCCTGATCGGCGCGACTTTGGGCAGCCAACAAGTCACTGGTCTTTTCCAGGCCCTGCTTGAATCGAAGCCGCTCGATGCGCAGGGATTCGCGGGCCTGCTCGAAGGCCGTGTTCATGGCTTGCTTGCGCTTCAGGGTTTCATTCAGGGTTCTCCATGCATCGCGCACTTCGTTGGCCACCTGCTGCTGAAGATCCAGCAGCAACATGGACAGGCGCGCATGCTCTGCCCTGGCCCGGTCGAGGGCCGCGCGATCCGCACCACCAGCAAAAACGTTCATCTCAAGAACCGCGGCCACGGTCGTGTTGCCGTTCTGAAAACCAGGCGTCTGACGGTTCCATTCCCGACTCGCCTGCACGGAAAGATGGGGCAGAAAACCTGACCGTGCCCGGTCAATACCCGCCCTAGCCGCACGGAGCCGCTCCTGAAAGGCGAGCACATCCTCCCGCCGACCGACTGCCTGTTTGACCAGATCATCCACGTGATCCAGCTCCACACCGTCCAGACTGACCCGCACATCACCATGAACAAGCACCTCGGCATGCTGCTCCATGCCGAGGTGTCTGCGCAGGGCATCCTCGGCCTGATCCCTGAGATTGCGCAAGCGGTTCAGGCGCACTTCGACATTGAGTCTATGGACCTCGGCATCCATGACATCGGCCGCGATCAGCAGGCCGCGATGCTGCATGGCCTTCGCCGATTTCAGGTTCTCCTCGGCCGCAGCCAGCGCCTTCTTCGTCGCCGCCACCTGCGCCTGGGCATTCTGCAGCTGCGAAAACAGCATCACTGTCTTGAGAATGATCTGCTGCCGGAGCCAGGCATGCCTGTGTCGGGCTGCCTCGCTTCCGGCAAGCGCAGCATCCCTGCCCGCATACAGCGCCCCGCCCTGATAGACAGGGAGGCTCAGCGTGACCCGGGGCTGATGATTGTTCACGGCCGAAGGGTGGTTCAAGAATGCGGGATTGAAATCTCGGGCCGTGATGCGCCCCTGCAACAGCTTGGTCCCGAACGCATTCAACGGCGAATCCGTCCGGCTGACGACATAGCCGAGATCAAGCCTGGGAAGCATGCTGGCCGTCGCCATGTCCACCTGCCTGCTGGCCGCATCCAGTTCATAAGCATCGGCCATCAACTGACGATTGCTGGCCAACGCCATGCGTACGGCCTGTTCAAGCGTCAACTCCCCGGCATTCGCCGGCATCACCGGCATCAGCAGCGGCAAAAGCGGAAAAATCATAAAATAACGAATTGCTGATAAAAATGCGCGCAAGATCATCCCTCCCTGGCCATTCAACGACAGTTGTCAGGACAATAGATGGCCTTTAGGGCCTTGATCAGTTGCTCGAAGGCAGGGTTTGCAATGCGGTAGAAAACCTGCTGCCCCCGTTTCTCGTTCACCAGCACGCCCATCAGGCGCATCTTGGCCAGATGCTGGGACAGGTTCGATTGCGAGGCACCCGTCACCTCCATGAGTTCGCGCACGCACATCGGCCCCTGCAACAGATGGCAGAGCACTGACAGTCGAATATCATGCGCCAGGGCCCTCAGCCCTTCGGCTGCGTCATGAATGTTTTTCCGGGGAATGACTTCCATGCCGGGAATTATATTAGAATATAATAATGCGTCAAGTGAAATCCTCTCTTGCGGTTTGCATGCAAATGCCCTTCAATTCATTCATCATGGATGGCCATGCGGCAAACGACGAAAACCTTCCCGACAGGCAACGCCGAAGGCTGACCCTGGCCATGCTGGGTTGCCTGACCGCCGCTCCCTTGATGTCGCCGGCCTGGTTGGCACTCGCACAAACGGCAGACGTCGTCAGCCGCGAGCATTTTCGTTTGCTCAGCATCTATCTCACCCGTTATGCCAGGCTCGACGAGAAGACGCTTGACGCCATCTATGAAGCCCTGATCCATGAGCCGTGGGGCAGGGATCACATGAAGCGCCTGCTTGGCAAGTTGTTCCCGGCGTTGCCTGAAAGCACGAAACCAAGAAGCGAATACCTCGTGGTTCGTCATCTTGACGAGGGCGAGGCCTGGTTTGCCGGGCATGTGCTGACCACATGGATGACGGGCATTTACTATCACCAGACTGGCAATCGCACGCTGACCTATCGCCATGCGCTGATGTTCGAGGCGCTGCAGGATCTGCGGCCCATTCCGGGCCTGAGCGAGGAGCCCTTTGGCTACTGGAGCAAGCCCCCGAAGGCGCATGCATCATGACACAAACGACGCGCAGTGAATTCGTGATCATCGGTGCAGGCGTCGCCGGCGCGCTTGTGGCCAGGCGGCTGGCCGAAAGCGGCAGGAAGGTGCTGATTCTCGACGCAGGTGGAAGAATCTCCCGACCCGAGGCCTTCAAGCGCTACCGGCAGGCCTGGAACCGCAACTTGGCCTCCCCGTACCGGCAATGGTCATGGCTGAGCATACCCGATGAAGAAAAGCCGGAGCGCTATTACGGCCCCTATGCCGGTCATGCGTTCAACCCGCTGTTCGTCAAGGCCGTCGGCGGCTCCACTTGGCACTGGACGGCCATCACGCCGCGCTTCCTTCCGGCTGATTTCAAGCTGAAGAGCCGCTATGGCGTCGGCGTTGACTGGCCGATCGACTACGAGGACCTCGAGCCCTATTACGTGCAGGCCGAGCAAGCGCTGGGCGTGGCCGGGGATGACAGGGATCCGCACAATCCGCCCAGAAGCGCGCCGTACCCACTGCCGCCGATCCCATTAGCTTACAGCGACCAGAAAATCGCGGAAAAGCTGAAGGACATGGGCTTGAAGGTCTCACCCTTTCCGGCGGCTAGAAACAGCCGCCAATATCACGGCCGGCCGGCCTGCAGAGGCAATGGCACCTGCACGCCATTGTGTCCGATCGGCGCCAGTTACAGCGCGGACACGGACATCGAAATGGCCGTGCGCGCGGGCGCGCGTCTGATCGAGCGCGCTGTCGTTCATCGCCTTGAGCATGAATCCGGCGGAAGAATCATTGCGGCGCATTACCTGCATCCCGATGGCAGCACCCATGTCGCACGGGGACGTCATTTCATTCTTGCATGCCATGCAATCGAGACACCTCGCCTGTTGCTGCTCAGCAGGGATGAACGCATGCCCAATGGCCTTGCAAACTCCTCAGGCATGGTCGGGCGCAACCTGATGGATCACACGATCTTCCTCAGCACATTCCGCATGCCCGAACCCATCTATGCCGGACGCGGACCACAAAGCATCGCGGCCATCCATGTGGGCAGGGATGGGGCCTTCCGGAAGGATTTCGCCGCCGCAAAGTTCTTCATCGGCAACGATATCAATGTGCACAGTCGCGTTGCGCGCATCCTCGATGACCCGTCCAAGTGGGCCGAGGTCCTGCACCATTTGCGCGAAGATATCACGCATCTTGGCTTCATTGGCGCCGAAATCGAGCAGCTGCCCGATCCCAACAACCGCATCGAGCTGGATCAAACGCGCCGGGATCCGCTGGGCCTTCCCCTGCCTACGGCGCACTTTCACTCAGGCCCGTATACGGAAAAAGGCCTCAGACACTGGCAGGCATACACGGAGAAGATGATCCGGCACATGCAGGCACGCCTGGAAGAGATGAAAACCGCGCTGTCATCGCATCATCCATGCGGAACCACGCG
>WFOK01000023.1 GCA_015488115.1 Mariprofundaceae bacterium | reverse complement strand
GTGCTGACAGGCATGCCCAATTATCCGGGCGGCAGGCTGTTTGAGGGCTATCGCTGGTGGCAAAAGCGGCATGATTGCATGGATGGCGTGCCGGTGTACCGCACGCCGGTGTTTGTGCGCCGTCAGGGCCGGGGCTGGCAACTGGCCCTGAACTATGCCTCCTTTGCGTGCTCTGGTTGCCTGCTGGCGCCATGGTATTTCAGGAAACACGATTTCGATGTGGTGTTTGTCTATGAGCCATCGCCGTTCACGGTGGGCATTCCGGCCATCGTGATGCGCTGGCTGAAAAAGGCGCCGATGCTGTTCTGGGTGCAGGACTTGTGGCCGGAGAGCCTGACGGCCGCCGGAGCGGTGGAATCGCCCACCGTGCTGAAAGTGGTTGGGCGCATGGTGCGCTGGATTTATCGCCATTGCGATCGCGTGCTGGTGCAGTCCCGGGCTTTTATTGAGCCCGCTGTTCGCGCCGGTGCCGATCGTTCGCGCACCGTGTTCTTTCCAAACTGGGCCGAGGCGTTTTACCGGCCATTGCCAAGGGAGGATGCC
Source organism: Mariprofundaceae bacterium (assembly GCA_015488115.1). GTDB lineage: Bacteria > Pseudomonadota > Zetaproteobacteria > Mariprofundales > Mariprofundaceae > J005. The sequence continues at coordinate 53,782 of WFOK01000023.1, read as the reverse complement.
CGCTTGCCGGCCATCGAGCTGCCGCGGGGATTCCGGATCATGTTTGCCGGCAATCTTGGCGAGGCGCAGTCGTTGGAGACCATTCTCGATGCGGCACGCCGGCTGAAAGTCGAGCCTGCCATCCAGTGGATCATCATCGGTGATGGTCGTCGCCTGGCATGGATGCGCGAGCAGACTCGGCGCCTGGGACTGGAGGATTGCGTGACGTTTGCAGGTCGCTATGCTGCTGAAACGATGCCGCATTTTTTCGCCCATGCCGATGCATTGCTCGTGACACTGAAGGATGAGCCGGTTTTTGCACAAACGATTCCCAGCAAGATCCAGTCCTACATGGCCTGTGGCAGGCCCGTGCTGGCCGCGCTCAGTGGCGAAGGTGCGCGCGTGGTTCAGGAGGCCGGCTGCGGCTTTGCCGTGGCGGCGGAAGATGGCGCGGCGTTGGCCGAGTCCGCGCTTCGCCTTTACCGCATGCCGGAAGCGCAACGGCAGGCCATGGGTATGCGCGGGCGGGAATATTACGAACGGCATTTTGAACGGGACATGCTGATCGATCGCCTGGAGGGTTGGATGCAGGACGCAGTGAAGGAGGGTGTGTGCGAATCCTGATTCTGGGAGGGGATGGCATGCTGGGGCATCAACTGCTTCGGTCGTGGCAACATGCGCATGACGTGCGCGTAACGCTCAGGAACGATGCCGTCCATTATGCGCATTACGGGTTGTTTTCAGCGGAGAACAGCTTCTATGGCATTGATGCGCGCGATTTTTCCGCTGTCGAGCAGGTGGTGAAAGCCTTCAGGCCCGAGGCGGTGGTCAATGCGATCGGCATCGTCAAGCAGCGCGACGAGGCCGGCGATGCGATTCTGAGCCTTGAGATCAATGCCCTTCTTCCCCATCGTCTGAGCCTGCTCTGTGGCGAGATCGGGGCGCGCCTGATTCATTTGAGCACGGACTGCGTGTTTTCAGGCCGCAAGGGGATGTACACGGAAGATGACTGGGAGGACGCGCGCGATCTGTATGGCCGCAGCAAGCTGCTCGGGGAGGTGCGGGAGGCGCATACGGTGACATTGCGCACCTCGATCATCGGCTTGGAGCTGGCCAGAAAGCGCAGCCTGATTGAATGGTTTCTGGCGCAACGGGGGCAGGTGAGGGGATTTACGCGCGCCATCTACAGCGGCTTCACAACGCTGGAAATGGCACGCATCATCGAGCGGATCCTGTTGCGGCACCGAGACTTGTCCGGCTTGTGGCATGTGGCCAGCGAGCCGATCAGCAAGTATGATTTGTTGCAGAAGCTCTCAAGGCATTTGGGCCGCCGGGATGTCGAGCTGCTGCGGGATGATGGTTTTGCGTGCGACCGAAGTCTGGATGCATCCAGGTTTAGAGCACGAACCGGCTATCAGCCGCCGTCCTGGGATGCGATGCTGGCGGAGCTGGCCGGGCAGATTCAGGAGCGAGCTTCATGATTTTACAGGACAAGTCGGTATTGGTGACCGGAGGAACCGGCTCCATGGGCAAGGTGTTGGTGAGGCGTCTGCTTGCCGGGGAGCTCGGCACGCCGCGCAAGGTCATCGTGCTCAGTCGCGATGAGGCCAAACAGCATGATATGCGCATGGCCTACCTGCACAAGACCGTGACCACGGATGAGGTCATCTTCAACAATTTCCGTCAGGCTTTGGAGTTTCGCATCGGCGATGTGCGCGACTACCGCGATGTCTGTTCGGCGCTCAGGGATGCGGATGTGGTGATCAACGCAGCAGCCCTGAAGCAGGTGCCGACCTGTGAGTATTTCCCGGAGCAGGCCGTGCTGACCAATTGCATCGGAGCCATGAATATCGTGCAGGCCATCCGCGAGAACGCCTATCCCGTGGAAACCGTGATCGGCATCAGCACGGACAAGGCGGCCAAGCCGGTCAATGTGATGGGCATGACCAAGGCCGTGCAGGAGCGAATTTTCACCTCGGCCAATGTGTTGAATCCTTCCACGCGCTTTATCTGCGTGCGCTATGGCAATGTGCTGGCCTCGCGCGGCTCGGTGGTTCCGCTGTTCCTTGATCAGATTCGACATGGCGGACCGGTCACCGTGACCGTGCCTGAAATGACGCGATTTCTGCTCAGCCTGGAACAGGCCGTGGATACGGTGTTCGCTGCCTTGCGCGATGCCGAGCCGGGAGAGATCTTTGTGCCTGATATACCATCGGCAACGGTTGGTAATATCGCCAGGGCCCTGGTTGGAGAACGCAACATCGAAATTCGGGTTACAGGTATCCGACCGGGCGAGAAGATGCACGAAATCATGGTCTCCGATGAAGAGGCGCATCACACGATCCGGCGTGGCGCTTATTTCGCGATTCGATCGATGCTGCCGGAGCTCAATGCAGAGTTTGACACTCCGCGGGTGCTGCAGCGTGAGTTCAGTTCGGCGGACAATGTGCTGGACCTCGAAGGTACGCGCCGCCTGCTGGAAAGGCATCGTCTGTTGCCCGGCATGGCCTCGCTTGCCGAGGGTGGGGAGCTGCTTGCATGATGAAGGTGATGACCATTGTCGGCACACGTCCCGAACTGATCAAGCTCAGTCGCGTGATCGCCGAGCTGGACCGCTGTTTCGAGCATGTTCTGGTGCACACCGGGCAGAATTATGATGATGAGCTGAACCGGGTGTTTTTCGATGATCTGGAGATCAGGCCCCCCGACCACTATCTTGATGCGGCGGGAAAGACGCCTGCCCAAACGATTGCGCAGGTCATCGAGAAGGTGGATGGCATCCTGGAACGAGAGACGCCCGATGCCGTTTTGCTGTACGGAGACACGAACAGTTGCTTGTCCGCCATCGCGGCCAAGCGGCGAAGGATTCCGGTGTTTCACATGGAGGCCGGCAATCGCTGTTTTGATGAGCGTGTGCCCGAGGAGCTTAATCGTCGCATCATTGATCATATCAGCGATATCAATATGCCCCTGACCGAACACGCCCGCCGTTATCTGCTGGCCGAAGGCATTCGGCCGGAAACAGTCATCAAAACGGGCTCCTGCATGCAGGAGGTGCTTGAATATTATGCGCCGAAGATTGCGGCCTCCGATGTGTTGCCGCGTCTAGATCTGCAGCGGAAGGGCTATTTTCTTGTCAGTGCGCATCGCGAGGAGAATGTGGACCAGCCCGAGCGGCTTTCCGCCCTGTTGCTCTCATTGAACGCTTTGGTGCGTTCCTATGACTTGCCGGTGATCTTTGCCGTGCATCCGCGCACGCGCAAGCGCTTGGTGGCGCTTGCACATGGGAAGGTGGATGCGCGCATCCGATTCCTGCCCGCCATGGGGTTTCTCGACTATGTGCATCTGCAGCAGCATGCCCGTTGTGTCATTTCCGACAGTGGCACGATTACCGAGGAAAGCGCCCTGCTCGGCTTTCCGGCCGTGACGATTCGGCAGGCGCATGAACGCCCCGAGGGCATGGACCAGGGAACCCTGATCATGTCGGACATCGCGCCGCAGTCCCTGCTCGATGCCGTGGCGATGGTGCTGGACCAGACGGACCGAGGTCTTAAGGCCCCCGTGGTGTCGGATTATGAGGGAGGGCCGGTTTCCGTGCAGGTGGCGCGAATCATCCAGAGCTATGCGGGGTATGTTCGCCGCACGGTCTGGCGCGAATAGCGCGCCTGGAGCCATGCACGGCCACGCATGCGGCAGCAGATGCATGCCGAGAGCGACCATTGGATTTGCCCCCGCGGCCCCGGCAATTCCATGAGTCGTCAATTGTCCGGATGGATTCCGAGGAAACAAGCAGGTGAAAAACACTTTTGATAGCGAAGACCGGATCATGGACAACAGCGGGATGAATGCAGGCTCGTCCACGGCCATGAATGCAATGGCCATATCCGCGCTGATTCTCGGGGCGCTTGCATTTCCCTTTTCTGTTGCACTGACGAACATCGCCCTTGGCGTGGTGTTGGGAATGAGCCTGCTATCCGGTCAGTGGCTGAGCGGGTGTCTCCTGTTGTGGAAACGGCACCGCCTGTTCCTGGGGGTTTTGTCTCTTTACCTGTCATGGGTGTTGCTGGGTTTGTTATGGAGCAGCAATCCGCGGAACGGTCTTGCGGTGCTGGGGCATCACTGGTTTTGGCTGTTGCTTCCGGCGCTGGCGGCCTTGCTGAGGGAGCGCCGCACATGCAATCGCGTGTTGATGGCGCTGTCATTCGGCTTGACGCTGCACCTGGGTTATTGTGTGCTGCAAGCCTTGGGAATGGTCCATGTTTCCACGGACGGGTCGAGCATGCGCAATGCAACAGGCCATATTGGCCATATCGGTTTTGGCTTTGTGTATGCCGTTTGGGGGGCATGGATGTTGCACCTTGGCCTTCATCTGAAACGGAAACCTTGGCGGTGGGCCTGCCTGTTTCTGGCATTGTGGTCGGCGGTGGAGGTGTTCATGGCCCAGGGACGCGCAGGTTATGTGCTGATGCTGATGCTCATGCTGGTTGTGTTGGGCAGATGGGGCGCGCAGCGTTTTGGCATGGCCCGCATGCTGGGGATGCTTGGAGGCATGTCGCTTATGGTGACGCTGGCCTTGGGCTTGGGTCCGGCGCATGAGCGGATCACGGGGACATGGCTTGCCTGGCAGCATCAAGCGGAGCATGCAAAGACGAAGAGTGCGAAATTTGCGGCGAATTCCCTGCAGCAGCGTGTGAAGGTTCTGCGTGCCGCATGGGAACTTTGGCGAGAGCACCCGTGGCTGGGGGTTGGCACCGGCTCGTTTTTGTCCCAGGCAAGACCGGTGTATGCCCGGATGTTTCGGGAAAGGCTGCAGCTTGCACACCCGCATAACCAGTACCTGCTGGTGCTTGCCCGCTGGGGAGTGGGCGGCTTTGCAAGCCTGCTGCTGCTTTATGCCGTTTGGTTATGGCAGGGATGGCGTATGGACTGGTCTGCCTACTGGACTGCGCCCTTGATGTTTCTGCCCGGGCTTGCCCTGGTGATCGATGGGTTGTTCTCGATTTCCATGGAGCAACATTTCTCGGCCGTTCTGGCCGTGCTTCTATTGGGGGCTGCATTTGCGTCCGCATCGGCCAGATCAATGACGGGAATTGCTGACACATGCTCTTGATGGGCACTTAAACAGGCTGAAAAATGGCATTGAATGCGGCAGTGTTCATGGCCTGAACCGGAGACGATGGAGGTACGTGGTGTTTGCTTTGGGGACCTCATTTCTGTTTGCGCTGCTTCTGACCTCATGGCTGGCCTCCAGGCGTCCGCCCTTGCGCGTGCTGGATGAGCCCAATGAGCGCTCGCTCCATGTCAGGCCGGTTCCGAGAACAGGCGGGCTTGCCGTCATTGCGGGCATCATCGGTGGCTGGGCAACGATCTGGTTTGGTCTCGGCTGGAATCCCGCGCTTTCAGTCGTAGCGCTGACCACGGCCATTGTGGCCGTCGTGTCCTTTCTGGACGATCTGTTTGGCCTTTCGCCTGTCGTCCGGTTGATCGTGCAGGTTGCGGCCGCGACCGGCCTGGCCTTCGGTTTGTTGATCGGCGCCCATCCCCTGATCATGCTGGGCGTGGTGCTGGCCACTGTCTGGATGGCCAACCTCTACAACTTCATGGACGGCATGGACGGGTTTGCTAGCGGAATGGCCGGCATTGGCTTCATGTTTCTCGGCCTTGCCGGCTGGTTTTCCGAGCACATGATGTTCACCTATGTCAACTGGGTCATTTCCGTGGCTGCGCTTGGCTTTCTGAGCTTCAATGTGCCTCCGGCCCAGATCTTTCTCGGGGATGTCGGCTCGGTCACCTTGGGCTTTCTGGCGGCTGCCATGGCCATTCTTGGCGTGCAATGGGATGTGTTTCCGCTGTGGTTCCCCATACTGGTCTTTCTCCCGTTCATTGCCGATGCCACGGTGACGCTGATCAAGCGCATCGTGAAACGCGAGCGTGTCTGGCGGGCGCACCGGGAGCATTATTATCAACGTCTCGTGCGCATGGGCTGGGGACATGGGCGAACCGTGAGCGCGGAATACCTGTTCATGAGCATGACCGGGGGCAGCGCCATGGCGCTGCTCGATCATCCGGACTGGGTGCCCGGAGCGCTTATGGCCTGGGGCATTGCCCTGGTTCTGCTCAGTGTCTGGGTGGACTGGCGCTGGAGGAGGTTCTCAGCCGCGGAATGATTGCCGCGCCCGCGATTTTGTGAAGCATGCCGTCGATGCGCCTGCATATCCTTCTTCGCAATCGCTGGGCGGCTTTTCTTCATGATCTCGCCTGGGTTCCGCTGGCCGTCTTCCTGGCCTTTTGGCTCCGCTTCAACATGGGGGAGATTCCCTCCAACTTTGCCGGCACGATGAACAGGATGATGTTCGTGGCCAGTGTTATGCATCTGGTCATGTTCTGGCTTTTCGGCCTGTATCGGGGGGTATGGCGCTTTGCCTCGCTGCCGGACATGGTTCGCATTGCCAAGGCCGTGGCGTTGGGCGCCTTGCTGACCTTTCTCGCGCTGTTCATCTGGCAGCGCCTGCAGCTTGTTCCCCGGTCGGCCTTCGTCCTTTACCCGCTTCTGCTGTTTGTGGGCCTGGCCGGGGACAGGCTTTTGTACCGCTGGCTGAAGGACAGGCGGGTGAACCTTGCGGTCGAGGATCGCAAACCGGTCATCGTGGTCGGCGCGGGTCGGGCCGGCGAGCTGCTGGTTCGGGATCTGATCAAGGGTTCGCAGTACGAGCCCGTTGCGATTCTCGATGACAGTCCCCGGCGGCAGGGCCAGGAGATTCACGGCGTGCCTGTTGCGGGGAGCATCGAGGAATTGCCGCGTGTCGCGCGCAAGACATGCGCGGAGGCGGTTCTGCTGGCCATTCCGTCCGCCACGCCCAAGCTGATTCGGCGCGTGTTCGACCTGAGCCGGGAGGCCGGCATACCCTGCCGGACGCTTCCCTCCGTGGCAGATCTCGCCGACGGGCGCGTCGAGGTCTCGAGGCTCAGGGAAATACGCATTGAGGACCTGCTTGGGCGCGAGCCGATTCGCCATGACCTTGAGGATGTCAGGACCTTTCTCAAGGGACGCAAGGTGCTCGTGACTGGCGCTGGAGGTTCGATCGGCTCGGAGCTGTGCAGACAGATACTGGAATATGATCCGGCCATGCTGGTCATGGTGGATCATGGGGAGTACAACCTCTACAGCATCGAACAGGAACTGAAGCCCCGTCAACATGGGGACTGCTGCCATGCGTTGCTGGGAGATATTCGGGATTTCGAGCGTATGGCCTGGATTTTCGAGCACTTTCGGCCCGAGATCGTGCTCAATGCCGCGGCCTACAAGCATGTGCCCCTGGTGGAGGAGAACCCGGTCGAGGGCGTCAAGACGAACATTCTGGGCACCTGTCAGCTTGCGGATCTGGCCGTACGCTTTGCGGTCCAGAAGTTCATCCAGGTGTCCACGGACAAGGCCGTCAATCCCGTCAATGTCATGGGCGCCACCAAGCGGGCGGCCGAGATCTATTGCCAGAACCTGAATGCGCGTTCGCCTGGCACGGCCTTCATCACGACGCGCTTCGGCAATGTGTTGGGTTCGGCGGGCAGTGTCGTGCCGCTGTTCGAGAAGCAGATCCGCGCCGGAGGTCCGGTGACCGTGACCCACCCGGAGATCACGCGATACTTCATGACCATTCCGGAGGCGGTCAGCCTGATCCTTCAGGCGGCGGCCATGGGGGAGGGTGGCGAGATTTTCGTCCTGGATATGGGAGAGCCCATCAGGATCATTGATCTGGCCAGACAGATGATACGGCTTGCCGGGCTGGAGCCGGACCGCGATATCGAGATTCGCTTTACCGGCCTGCGACCGGGTGAAAAGCTTTACGAGGAACTGTTTCATGAAGGCGAGCAATGCCGCAGAACCAGGCATCCCAAGGTGCTTCTGGCAGCCAGCCGGAGCGTGGACTGGGGGGAGCTGCAGCGGCTTCTGGCCAAATTGCGTGAGGACTGTCGGCGGCGGGACGTTTCGGATCTGAAGGAGGTGTTGCATCGGTTCGTGCCCGAGTATGGCGAACCAGAGCAGGGTGCGGCCTCCTGAGGCCATGATGATGTTGGTCAATGTTGCCGTGTTTGCTCCATTGCATGATGTCTATACCTATCGCTGGCCGGGGCATTTGGGCGAGCCCGTTGCGGGCATTCGTGTTCGCGTTCCATTGGGACGCGGCACGCGTCTTGGCCTTGTTCTCTCCGTCACGGACAGCTTGCCCCCCGGGCTTGACAAGGAGCGCGTTCACGATGTCATCGACAGGCTGGATCGCGTTTCATGCTACGATGAACGACGAACAAGGTGGCTGGAGCGTTTCCGCCGCTATTATCTTGCTCCCGAGGGAGAGGTCTGGGAGATGGCCCTTGCCTGGGCCCAGGCAAGGGATGCCGCCTTGCTTGAATGTTCCCGGCCTGAGGGGCTACCGGAGCGGTTTGCCCCCCTTGGCGCGGCCTGGCGCGGGCGCAGAAGGGCCCTGAAGCGGGAGACGGTCATCGCCAGGGCTGCAGTCCCGCATGCCAACTGGCTGCTGGATCAGGCCTTGCAGCTCGGGCTTGTCAAGGTTCGCGAGGCCGTGCCTGTCATGGAGGACCGGGCGATGGAAGATGCGCCCCATGCACTGACGGACAGGCAGGCTGAAGCCTTGCAGGCGATCATGGCGGCCGGTGAGGCGTTCGCCCCATTCCTGCTCTTCGGATGCACGGGATCAGGCAAGACGGAGGTCTATCTGCAGGCTGCCTCCCGCTGGATCGAGCAGGGCCGCCAGGTGCTCGTTCTGGTGCCGGAGATCGGTCTGACCCCCATGTGGCTTCAACGCGTACGTTCGCGTTTCGGCGGGGGTGTCGGCGTATGGCATTCCGGACTCTCGCAGCGGGAGAAATGGAGCATGGTTTCCCGCCTCGGAGACATTGATGTGCTGATCGGCACGCGCTCGGCGTTGTTCCTGCCGTTGCCCAGACTGGCCATGATCGTCGTGGACGAGGAACACGATGCCTCATTCAAGCAGCAGGAGGGCATTCGCTACTCGGCGCGCGATGCGGCCGTGCTGCTTGCCCAGGAGCTGAAGGTTCCCATCGTGCTGGGTTCGGCCACGCCCAGCCTCGAAAGCTGGCGCCTTGCAAGGGAGGGGCATTACCGGCTTCTCGAATTGCCCGAGCGTATCGCCGCACCAGTGCCCCCCGAGCCGGAGATCATCGATCTGAAAAGCCTTGGTCGGGATGTCCTGATCAGCCCTCCGCTGGCCGAGGCCATGCAAAAGACCCTGGCCCGGGGAGAACAACTGATCCTCTTTCTCAATCGTCGCGGATTCGCACCGGCCTTGCAATGCTGCTCTTGTGGTCATATTGCGGAGTGCCCGCATTGCAGCATGCGTCTGACCCTGCATCGGAGGGCATCAAGGCTGCGGTGCCATTTCTGCAATTATGCCAGAAAGGTTGCTCCCGCATGCGAGGCCTGTGGAGAAAGCGAGTTGCTCCCGCTGGGGGAGGGGACCGAGCGCATCGAGGAGTGGCTGACCGAGAAGTTCCCTGAGCACCGCTTTGCGCGCTTTGACCGCGATTCGGTGCGCAGCATGGCTGCGCTGCAGGAGGTATTGCGGGCCTTTTCGGATGGTCGGATTCACGGCTTGGTCGGAACCCAGATGCTTGTCAAGGGGCATCACTTCCCGAATGTCACGCTCGTGGGCGTGCTCAATGCCGACTTGGGCATGGGGCTGCCCGATTTCCGGGCCGGAGAACGATGGTGGCAGCAGATGATTCAGGTGATGGGGCGCTGTGGCCGCGGCGAGCATGCCGGCCGGGTACTGATTCAGACGCGCATGCCGGATTCCGTCTGGCTCAAGCGTCTTGCTCCCGGAACTGAGCCGGTGGTGCTCGACGAAGAGCTGCAGTTGCGTGGTGCGCTCGGGTTTCCGCCCTATGCCCGGTGGGTCCGGCTGGTATTCAGTTCCCGACGTCACGAAAGCGCCTGGAAGGCGGCGGAGCACATGGCTGGCATCTTGAGACAGCAGGCCCAGCGGTGGAATGTCGACCTTGTCGGTCCGATGAACTGCCCGATTGAGCGTTTGGCCGGCCGGTTCCGTGTCGAGCTCGTGGTCCGCGACGCCCATCGGCGCAGCCTACCCTGGAAGCTTGCTCCCCTGCTGGTGCGTCGGGCCTTCGGACCCGGCGTCCGCGTGCAACTGGACGTCGATCCGTATGATCTGATGTAGCGCATTGCCCATGGCAAGGCGGCAGGTAAAATTCGCCGCTCGCATTCAAGGAGCCAAGACATGGACGGTCCGAGCATCAAGGTGCAAGGCGCACGGGTGCACAATCTGAAAAACATCTCGCTTGAGATCCCGCGGGACAAGCTTGTGGTCATTACCGGCGTTTCCGGCTCCGGCAAGTCGTCCCTGGCCTTTGACACGCTTTATGCCGAGGGGCAGCGGCGCTATGTCGAGTCGCTGTCAGCCTATGCCAGGCAGTTTCTTGGCATGATGGAACGCCCCGATGTTGACGCCATTGAGGGCCTGAGCCCGGCCATTTCCATCGAACAGAAGACCACGAGCAGGAATCCGCGGTCGACGGTGGGAACGATTACCGAGGTTTACGATTATCTGCGTCTGCTGTTTGCCCGCATTGGCCAGCCCTATTGCCACGGTTGTGGTCAGCCCATCCGCTCGCAACCCGCCAGTCAGATCATCGAGCGTCTCGAGCACCTTGAGGAGGGAACGCGCGTGCAGTTGCTGGCGCCGATTGCGCGAGGAAAGAAGGGCGAGTTCCGAAGGGAGTTGGAGAAGGCCGGAGAGGATGGCTTTGTGAGGGTCCGCATTGATGGCGAGATTCATCCACTTGAGGATGTGCCCCCGCTGGACCGCAACACCAAGCACGACATCGAGCTGGTCGTGGATCGCCTGGTCATTCGGAAAGGCATTCGCACCAGGCTTGCCGATTCCGTGGAAACAGCGCTGCGTTACGGGGATGGCATGCTCATCGCACTGATCGATGGCGAGGAGCACCTGTATTCGGAGCGATTTTCCTGCGCCGCGTGCGGCATCTCATATCCGGAGATCGAGCCGCGCCTTTTTTCCTTCAATTCCCCGATGGGGGCATGCCCGAGTTGCGATGGCCTTGGAAGCAGAACGGTGTTTGATCCGGATCTCGTGGTGCCCGATCCTGGTCTTTCCCTGTCCGAGGGTGCCATCCGTCCCTGGGCGGGGCGCGAGACATTCATGTTCCAGCAGACCCTCAAGGCTGTGTCCATGCACCTTGGCATTGACATGGATGTGCCGTTTGGCGATCTGCCGGAACAGGCGAAGAAGGCGATTCTCTATGGCACGGGCAGGAAAAAGGTTCGCTTCAGCTATGAGATGGGTGGGCGCAGGCGCATGGTCGAGCGACCGTTCGAGGGCGTGTTGCCGAGCCTGGAACGCCGTTACCGGGAAGCGACGAATGATGACGTGCGGGAGATGCTCTCGCAGTACATCAACACGATTCCCTGCCCGGACTGTGAAGGCAGCCGGCTGAATCTCGCGGCCCGTCATGTGCGCATAGAAGGCAAGTCGCTGCCGGAAGTTGTGGCCATGCCGCTGCGTGCATGCAAGGCATGGGTGGAGGGGCTCAGGCTTGGCCCGGCCCAGCTTGCCATTGCCGAGCGGCTGCTTGGAGAGATTTGTGCCCGCCTGGGCTTCATGATCGAGGTTGGCCTTGATTATCTGAGTCTGGATCGGGCCTCCGGCACGCTCTCGGGCGGAGAGGCGCAGCGCATCCGGCTGGCCACGCAGATCGGTTCGGCTCTTGTCGGGGTGCTCTACATCCTCGATGAGCCATCCATCGGGCTGCATCAGCGCGACAACGACCGTTTGCTTGCAACATTGAGGCGCCTGCGGGATCTGGGCAATTCGGTCATCGTCGTTGAACATGATGAGGATGCGATTCGTTCGGCCGACTGGATCATCGACATGGGCCCCCGGGCCGGCGAGCATGGTGGCCAGGTCGTGGCCCAGGGGCCGTTGGATGCCATCTTGAAGGCCGATACGCTGACGGCGGATTATCTGTCGGGACGCAAGGTGATTCCCGTCCCCGAACGACGCCCCGTTGCTCCCGGGCATCCCGTCATTGGCGTGCGCGGCTGCAGCGAGCACAACCTCAAGGGGGTCGAGGCCAGGTTTCCCATAGGTCGTTTTTGTTGCGTGACCGGGGTTTCGGGCAGCGGCAAGTCCACATTGGTGCTTGACACCCTGTTCCGGGCCTTCGCGCGCAGCAAGGGGTTGAAGACGGAACGGGTCGGCATGCATGAGGCCTTGATCGGGGAAAGTCTTGTCGACAAGGTCATTGATATCGACCAAAGTCCGATCGGCCGGACGCCCCGAAGCAATCCGGCCACCTACACGGGCGTTTTCACGCCCATCCGCGAGCTGTTTGCCCAGGTGCCGGAAGCCAGGGCGCGGGGCTACAAACCCGGACGGTTTTCGTTCAACGTGAAGGGGGGGCGCTGCGAGGTCTGCCAGGGCGATGGCATCATCAAGGTGGAGATGCACTTTCTTCCGGATGTCTATGTGCACTGCGAGTCCTGCCAGGGAAAGCGGTACAATCGCGAGACACTGGACATTCGCTACCGTGGAAAAACCATCGCCGATGTGCTGGACATGACCGTGGATGAGGCGGCTGCGTTCTTCGCAGCCATTCCTCAATTGAAGAACCGTCTGGCAACGCTCCAACAGGTGGGCCTGGGTTACATCCGTCTGGGGCAGTCCGCAACGACGTTGTCCGGTGGGGAGGCCCAGCGCATCAAGTTGTCCAGGGAACTGGCCAGGAGGGCGACGGGGAACACGCTCTATATCCTCGATGAGCCGACGACCGGTCTCCATTTCGATGACGTGGCCAAGTTGCTGGACGTGCTGCATGCCCTCGTGGATCGGGGGAATACCGTGATCGTCATCGAGCACAATCTCGACGTGATCAAGACGGCGGACTGGATCGTGGACATGGGGCCCGAAGGAGGCGACGGGGGCGGCGAGGTGATCATTGCCGGCACACCGGAACAGATCATGGACTGTCCATCCTCCTGGACCGGGCGCTACTTGCGGCAGCATCTGGCCAGAACGGATGGTTGAAAGCCGGCGTTCCACCCCCTAGTCTGCTGGTTCCGTCTCCTTCGGGAGTGCGAGCATAGGGGGCATGGATGCTGAACAAGGTCTTTCTGATCGGGAATCTGGGAGCTGATCCGGAAACGCGCTATACGCAGGACGGTACATGCGTGTGCAACATTCGGCTGGCGACCACCGAGCGCTTCAAGAACCGCAATGGCGAGCCGCAGGAGCGGACCGAATGGCACAGGGTCGTCCTGTGGGGACGTCTTGGGGAAATCGCCGGTCAGTACCTGAGAAAGGGCAGTCGTGTGTTCATCGAGGGCCGGATCGAGACCAGAAAATGGCAGGATCGGGAGGGCAATGATCGATACACGACGGAAATCCGCGCCAGTGAGATGAAGATGCTTGGCGCCGCCACGGCCGGTCCCCGCGAAACAGGAGCCGCGCCTTCGGAAGGGTTGCCAAGTCATGGCGGAGGAAAGGAGGCCGATCCGTTCGCAGGCGCTCCCGATTTCCCGGACATGCCGGCAGACGACGATATTCCGTTCTGACATGAAAACGCCCGCATCTGCGGGCGTTTTTGCTGCGTGGCCGCTGGCTTGTTCAGCGCCATGCCATGAAACGGGGAGGCAGGCCCATGTGGAAATCCATTGATCCCTGGACAGGCGAATGCTGGTCGGTCTTGCCGCTGGATGATGCGCGCCGGGTGAACGAACGTATTGATCTCCTGTGCTCGATCCAGCGCCAATGGCGGCGACGCTCGCTTTCCGAGCGCGCGGCATGCCTGGTCAGATTGGCCACATTGTGCGAGGCGGGCATCGACGATGCGGCAAGGATCATGGTGCGGGAAATGGGCAAGCCGATCACCCAGGCCAGGGCCGAGGTCCGCAAGTGTGCATGGCTATGTCGCTACATGGCCGAGCATGGCGGCCGCTTCCTTCAGCCGGAGCCGGTGGACCTGGACGGCAGGCGCGCCTGGGTTCGCTATGAGCCATTGGGTCTGATTTTCGGCATCATGCCCTGGAACTTTCCATTCTGGCAGGTGTTTCGCTTTGCGGTTCCGGCCCTTCTGGCAGGCAATGCCGTTCTCATCAAGCATGCCCCGAATGTCGGTCATTGCTCGGACATGCTTGTGCGCTGGTTTCATGAAGCCGGCATCGAGGCTTGCAACCAGGTGATCATCGACATCGCAACCGTTGGGGAACTAATCGCAGACAGCCGCATTGCGGCCGTTTCCCTGACCGGAAGCCGCCGGGCCGGGCGGGCCGTGGCGGCCCTGGCGGGTCGCCATCTGAAGAAGAGTGTCCTGGAGCTTGGGGGGTCGGACCCATACCTCGTGCTGGCGGACGCGGACATAGAGCATGCGGCCCGGCAATGCGTTGCCGGCCGCATGCTCAATTCGGGCCAGACCTGCATTGCAGCCAAGCGCTGGATCGTCGTTGACGACGTCTATGATGCCTTCCGCGAGTGCGTGCTGGAGCGGCTGCGCGCCGTGCGTTGCGGCAATCCGATGCAGGAAAGCACCGAGGTCGGACCACTGGCGCGCGAGGATTTGCGCCAGAGCTTGCATGATCAAGTCATGCGCAGTCTTCACCAGGGTGCCCGGTGTGTGTTGGGCGGCGAGATGCCCGCCGGACCGGGATATCTTTATCCGCCGACCCTGCTTGAAGAGGTTCGCCCGGGCATGGCGGCCTTCGAGGAGGAGTTGTTCGGGCCGGTGGCCGTCTTGATCGGCGCCAGGGATGAGCAGGAGGCCCTCGATCTTGCCAATGCCAGCCGATATGGCCTCGGCGCCGGCATCTTCAGCAGGGATGAGCAACATGCGCTGGAACTGGCGGCCAGCCTGGAGGCGGGCAATGTCGCGATCAACAGTTTCGTGGTTTCCGATCCCCGCCTGCCATTCGGGGGCATCAAGGAGAGCGGGTACGGACGGGAGCTGGGGGCGTTCGGCCTGCGAGAGTTTGTGAACATCAAGAGTGTCGTCGGGGGAGCATGATCTGGAAGATTTGGCTTTCGGGCTTCCTGTTTGCAATCGTGCACAGTCTGCTGGCCACGCAGGCATGCAAGGATCTCGGCATGCGGCTTGGCCTGAGCCGGCGGGCTTATCGGCTGTTTTACTCGGTCCTTGCCGTGGCAGCGACGATGCTCTGGCTTGGGTACGTGCATGGCTTGCCGGATGCTCCCCTGTATGCCGTTCATGGGGCGGGTCGTTGGGTTTTGGTGGCCCTTCAGCTTGCCGGACTTGTCCTCGTCGTCGCATCGTTTCGGACCTTCAATGCGCGGGCCTTTCTCGGTCTGGCCGCGGCCGATGAAGATTGGGATCCCTTCCACGAGACCGGCGTCTATCGCTGGGTGCGCCATCCGATGTATACGGGTTTCATGATGCTGCTGTTGGCCAGCCCGGTGCAAACGTTCAACAGCCTGAATCTCGCCCTGTGCATTTGTCTTTACTTCCTGATCGGTTCCCGCTTTGAGGAAAAGCGCATGCTGCGGGCACACGCGGAATATGCGGACTACCGCAGGCGCGTGCCGGCCTTTCTGCCACGCTGGTCGATGCTTGTCCGCCGCTGCCGTTTCCTGGGTGTCAAATGCAGGGGGTGAAGGGAGCGGGAGTCTTTAGAGGCTTCTAGCGGACGGTGCGGGGTGCCTGCCCTTGTCTTGATGTGCAGAAAGGTATATGGTTGGTCGCATGTCGATGTTCGGCCGCATATCCAATCGCGTGAAGCTGGGGCTTTCTGCCCTGAGCGCGGGCGTTTTTGCCTTGCAGGTGCTGGTCACCGGCTTCTGCCTTCTTTCCAGCCAGGCCCATGCGATGGAAGGCCCCATGGCCGAGGATATGGCCGTGCACTGCCCGAAGGCGGATCTTGCGAATGCCGCAGGTGAGAGCCGGCATGATTCCGGGCATGATGCCTGTTTCCATTGTGACGATGGAGAAAAATACGCCAAGCTTTCCACCGGTGAGGCCCCGGCGTTTTCGGCCCAGTTCGTGGCCTTGTTTCCAATCGCGCAAATCGAGCATGTGCCGGCGGCCTCGGGCATCGATTCCATCCGTCTGACGACGGGCCCGCCCCGGTCGTCTTCACTTCTTTACAGCACAACCCAACGCATTCGAATCTGATTCGAGCCTTCTGCTGATGCTGCGGCAATGAGGCTGCAGCGCGCATTGCACGAGCAATGCGATATTTCCGGAGCAGGAGGCTTTTTTCATGCAAATTGCATTGATTTCACGGAGCATGCGATGGCTGCGGGGCGCCGCCGTGGCGGCGGTTGGCCTGGGTGCGATGCCCGTCCTGGCGGCTGGCATGCCCGAGGCGTTGACATTGCCCGCAGCCGAGACCATGGCCCTGGAGCACAATCCGGGGCTGGCCGCGCAGCATGCGCAAGCCGAAGCCATGGCCGAGATCCCGCCACAGGTCGGCAGCCTGCCCGACCCGGTCATCAGCCTGAATGCAATGAACCTGCCGGTTGATTCATTTTCGTTGTCCCAGGAGAACATGACCCAGCTTCAACTGGGTGTTGCGCAGGCCATTCCGTTTCCTGGCAAGCTCGAGCTGAAGCGACAGGCTGCGGCCTTCGTGGCCGAGGCCGTGCGACATGACGAACGTGAATTCCGGCTGATGCTGCTGCGCAATGTGCGTATCCGCTGGTGGAATCTTGTCTGGCTCGACAAGGCCTTGGCCATCGTGCGCCACAATCAGGCATTGCTGCGAGGGCTGGTGCGGATCGCCGAGACGAAATATGCCACCGGTCAGGGGCTGCAGCAGGATGTGTTGCTTGCCCAACTGGAGCTTTCCAATCTCGCCGAGCAGGAGCTCAAGCTTCAGGCTCAACGGGTGCGTGAGGCCACGGCCTTGAATGCGTTGCTGGGCCGTCCCGCGGGAGCGCCAGTGCGCCTTCCGCCGATGCGCGCGCACCGGCTGGCCAGGATCTCCAAGGATATTCCCGCGCTCAAGCAATGGGCGCGCATGCAACGGCCATTGTTGCTGGCCATGGATCATCGGACGCAGGCAGCCGAACGCATGGTAGCGCTGGCCGAGAAGGAGCATTACCCCGATTTCAAGATTGGCGCGGCCTATGGCCTGCGCTCGGGCCTCAATCCGGCAACAGGCCGTTCCCGGACGGACTTTGCATCGATCATGTTGAGCATGACCGTGCCGCTCTATGCCAGCACGAAGCAGGACCGCCTGGTCGATCAGCGCAAGGCGGAAAAGGCGAAGGCCGATTTTTCGCTTCAGGACATGGTCAATCAGGTCGATGCCGAGATTGAGGCGGCGGCGACAGACTTCCGGCTGGCGCGCGAGCAGGTGGTGCTGTTCGATCAAGGCATCCTGCCGCAGGCGCGACAGACGACGGCATCGATGCTGGCCGGTTATCAAACCGGCAAGGTCGATTTTTTGAACCTCGTTCGCGCACAACTGACCGAGTTCAACACCGAGATCCGCTATTGGCGTGAGATTGCCCGCGCTCATCAGGCCAAGGCGCGACTGCTGGCGGCGATCGGTATCGAATCGGAAGAAGAATTCAAGAACAAGGAAGGCATCATTCAATGAACAGGACATTCGTGATGGGCATGGTTGCGGCGCTTGCACTGGGCTGGGGCATCGGCCAGTGGTTTGCGCCGGAAACAGAAACGGCTGAAAGGGCTTTGCAGGGCGAAGGTGACGGCCCTTGTGCGGGTGGCCAGCAGCCATTGTTCTGGCGCAATCCGATGAATCCCTCGATCACGAGCCCGACGTTCCAAAAGGATTCGATGGGCATGGACTACATCCCGGTCTGTCCGGAGGACGCAGCCGGGGGGGGCGTATCTCCGGCGGGAACCGTGAGCATCGACCCGACGATTGTCCAGAACATCGGCGTGCGCACGGCACGCGCGGTGCAGCGGGAGGTCATGCGCGAGATCACGACGGTTGGAAGGGTGACGTTCGATGAAACCCGGCTGATCACGCTGCATCCGAAGGTCGAGGGATGGGTGGACCGCCTGTTCGTCGACAAGACTGGCGAATTCGTGGCCAAGGACACGATGCTTTTGGCGCTGTATTCGCCGCAACTGGTGGCCACGCAGCAGGAATACCTGCTGGCGCTGACGAACTGGGACCGATTGAAGAACAGTCCGTATCCGGATATCCGCGAGGGCGCAAGGCGCCTTCTGGATGCATCGCTGACCCGGCTGCGCTTTTTCGATGTGCCCGAGCATCAGATCCAGCAACTGCAGAAAACGCGCAAGGTCAGCAAGAATCTTCACATCCATGCCCCGGCTGCCGGCGTGGTGACGAACATCGGTGTGCGCGAGGGGGCGCATGTGATGCCGACGACGGAGCTGTTCCGCATCGCCGATCTTTCGACGGTCTGGGTACTGGCGGATCTGTATGAATACGAGATTCCATGGGTGCATGTCGGCGACCAGGCCCGCCTGACGGTGCCTTCATTGCCCGGGCGGGAATTCAACGGTCGCATCACCTACATCTATCCCTATCTGGATGCCAAGACGCGAACCAACAAGGTGCGCATCGAATTCGACAATCGCGACGGCAGCCTGAAGCCAGACATGTTCGGCGATGTCCGGGTGCTGGCCAGCGCCCGCAGGCAGGGGGTCTTCATCCCGCGTGAGGCGGTGCTGCAGACCGGCAAGCGCGCGCATGTGTTCGTTCGCATGGCGGATGGAAAGTTCGAGCCCCGGGTCGTCAAAACTGGCGTGGTCGTTGATGGACAGGTCGAGGTTCTGCAGGGGGTGCGGGCCGGGGAGCTTGTGGTGACCAGCGGACAGTTCCTGATCGACTCCGAATCCTCGATTCGCGAGGCCGCGGCCAAGATGGTGGCTCCGCGACAGGCTGCTGCCGTCCCTGAAGACATGGATATGTCCGACATGAACATGGAAGACATGGAGATGCCAGCAGCCATCCAGGGGGGCGGCCAATGATCGGCAAGATCATCGACGCCAGCCTGCGCAACAAGCTGATCGTGCTGCTGTTCGCCGGCATGATCACGGCTGCGGGCATCTTTGCGGTACGCACGATCGCGCTGGATGCCATTCCGGATTTGTCCGATGTCCAGGTGATCGTGTTCACCCAATACCCCGGGCAGTCGCCGCAGGTGGTCGAGGATCAGGTGACCTATCCGCTGACCACGGCCATGCTGGCCGTGCCCTACGCCAAGGTGGTCCGGGGCTACTCGTTTTTCGGCTTTTCCTTCGTGTACATCATCTTCGAGGACGGCACCGACATGTATTGGGCCCGCTCGCGTGTGCTCGAGTACTTGAACTATGTCGCTGGCCGCCTGCCCGATGGCGTGACGCCGACGCTGGGGCCGGATGCCACCGGCGTGGGTTGGGTTTACGAATATGCATTGGTGGACAGGAGCGGGAAACACGATCTGGCTGAACTGCGTTCGATTCAGGACTGGTATCTGCGCTATGCCTTGCAGACCGTTCCCGGCGTGGCCGAAGTGGCATCCATCGGCGGCTATGTGAAGCAATATCAGGTTGAGGTGGATCCCAATGCCCTGGCCGAATTCGGCATTCCACTCTCGAAGGTCAAGCATGCGATCCAGCGCAGCAATCGCGATGTCGGCGGGCGGCTGATCGAGATGGGGGAAACCGAGTTCATGGTGCGGGGCAAGGGATACTTGCGCGGCATCGGAGACCTCGAACGCATCCCGGTCGGCGTTGATGCCCACGGCACGCCGGTGTTGCTCAAGCAGGTGGCGAGCATTCATCTCGGACCGGAGTTGCGCCGGGGCCTGGCCGAACTCAATGGCGAGGGAGAGGTTGCCGGTGGCGTGATCATCATGCGCTATGGCGAGAATGCGCTGACGACAATCAAGGCCGTGCGCCAGAAGCTTGAGGCATTGAAGGCGGGGCTCCCCGAAGGCGTGGAAATCGTGCCGACCTATGATCGTGGCGGTTTGATCGAGCGCGCGGTCGACAACCTGAAGGGCAAGCTGATCGAGGAGTTTGTCGTCATCTCGCTGGTCTGCGTGTTGTTCCTGATGCATGCGCGTTCGGCTCTGGTGGCGATCATCACATTGCCGCTGGGCGTGCTGATCGCATTCATGCTGATGAAATGGCAGGGGCTTGCGGCCAACATCATGAGCCTTGGCGGCATCGCCATCACGCTGGGCGCGATGGTCGATGGCGCGATCGTGCTGATCGAGAACGCGCACAAACATCTGGAACGCGCCCTGCATGAAAAGGGTGCGGCGCTGACTTCAGGCGAGCGCTGGCTGGCCATCGGTCGGGCATCGCGAGAGGTCGGGCCAGCGCTGTTTTTCAGCCTGCTGATCATCACGGTGTCGTACATGGCCATTTTCACGCTTGAGGCGCAAGAGGGGAGGCTGTTCAAGCCGCTGGCCTTCACCGCAACCTATGCGATGCTGGGCTCGGCCTTGCTGGCGGTGACGCTGGTGCCGCTGCTGATGGGCTGGCTGATTCGCGGCAAGGTATTGCCGGAGGAGAAAAATCCAGTGAACCGCGCACTGCAATGGGCTCATGGTCCGCTGTTGCGTCTTGCCTTACGCCGGAAATGGCCGACGCTGCTGCTGGCCCTGGCGCTGCTGGTTTCGATGGCATGGCCCTTGTCGAGGATCGGTTCGGAATTCATGCCACCGCTTGACGAAGGCGACATCCTGTACATGCCGACGACCTTTCCGGGCATTTCGATCACCAAGGCCAAGGAGCTCTTGCAGCAGACCGACAAGATTCTGAAGACGTTTCCGGAAGTTGAGTCGGTGTTTGGCAAGGTCGGACGCGCCGACACAGCCACCGATCCCGCGCCGTTGGCCATGATCGAGACCATTGTCCGCCTGAAGCCCAGAGAAGCATGGCCGGATCCGGACAAGACGACGCAGGAGCTGATGCAGGAAATGGATGCCGCCATCCATTTTCCGGGCATGGCCAATGCCTGGACCTATCCGATCAAGACGCGCATCGACATGCTGTCCACGGGCATCAAGACGCCCATCGGCATCAAGGTGTCCGGGCCGGACCTGAATGTGCTGCAGCAGGTCGGCGAGGCCATTGAGCGCGCGGTCAAGACCTTGCCCGAAACGACCTCCGCCTTCAGCGACCGGGCCGCGGGGGGTTATTACCTCGATATCGACATCGATCGCGACCGGGCATCGCGTTACGGCCTGACCGTTGGTGATGTCGAGGACATCATTTCTTCGGCCATCGGCGGCATGAATGTGACACAGACGGTCGAGGGTCTTGAGCGCTATCCGGTGAACCTGCGCTATCCACGCGATTACCGCTCCGATCCGGAATCACTGGGACGTGTGCTGATTCCAACGCCCACGGGGGCGCAGATACCGCTCGAGGCTGTGGCTGATATCGGCATTCGCCGCGGGCCGCCGTCCATCAAGAGCGAGAATGCCCGTCCGAATGCCTGGGTGTATGTCGATATCTCAACCTCGGATATCGGAGGTTATGTGGCGCGGGCCAAACAGGTCATTGACGAGCAGGTCGATTTGCCGGCCGGTTATACGCTCGAGTGGTCCGGTCAGTTCGAGTACATGGAACGGGCGGCGGCGAAGATGCGCATCGTGATTCCGGCGACCTTGCTGCTGATCTTTTTGTTGCTGTATTTCAATTTTCGCAATCTGACAGCGCCGGTCGTGGTCATGCTCAGCGTGCCGTTTGCCCTGATCGGCGGTTTCTGGCTGGTCTGGTGGCTCGGCTTCAATCTGAGTGTGGCCGTTGCCGTGGGCTTCATCGCACTTGCCGGCGTGGCCGCCGAGATCGGCGTGCTGGTGCTGACCTTCATCGACCAGGAAGTGGCCGCGATGCGCGGGGATGGCCGTGGCGCGTTGGACCGGGAAACCCTGCACGATGCCGTGCAGAGCGGTGTGGCCAAGCGCGTACGCCCGATTGCGATGACGGCCACGGCCGTGATCGCGGGGCTGGTGCCGATCATGCTGGGTGGCGGCACGGGGTCGGATGTCATGCAAAGGATCGCCGCGCCGATGATCGGCGGCATGGTGACCACGACGCTGCTGAGTCTGGTCGTGCTGCCCGTGATCTACGGCATGATCCTCGAATGGCAAGAACAAAAACGACGTAGCAAGGAGCAGGTATGAGCATATTCTGGCGAATCATGATCATGGGATTGGCACTTGGCCCGCTGCTGTCGGGAGCGGCCATGGCAGCGGAAGTGCATGTCTACAAATCGCCGGAATGCAGCTGTTGCACTTCCTGGGCCAGACACATGCGCGATGCCGGTTTCAGCGTGATCGAGCAGACGACCGGGGATCTCGAACGCCTCAAGCGGGCTCATCAGGTGCCCGACCGCTTGTTTTCATGCCATACGGCCATTGTCGATGGTTATGTCATCGAGGGGCATGTGCCGGCCGAGGATGTTCGCCGTCTGCTGCGAGAGCGGCCGGCTATTGTCGGCTTGAGCGCCCCTGGCATGCCCCGTCATGCCCCGGGCATGCAGTCGGCTGGCCTGCCGCTGCGGGGGTTTGACGTAATTGCATTCGGTCGCGATGCACACGGCCGGGTATTCCGGCATTACCCGGAGGCGGACTGATGAAGAACCCGATGGAAATGCCATGGAAGCGAGCAGTCATCGGCATGCTTGTGTTGTTGGGGCTGGCGGTGGTCTTGAGCGCCTGCGGGGATGAGGAGTCGCCTGTCTTGCCGGCCAAGGGGTTGCCGATGCCGGAGTTTTCGCTGATGTCACTGGATGGGGAGAGCGTGAGCAGCTCCGAGCTGTTCCGGGACAAGGTGGTCGTGCTCAATGTGTGGGCAACCTGGTGCCCTCCCTGCAGGCAGGAAATGCCGGATCTGATTCGTCTTTCCCGGTTGTTGCCAAGGGATCGTTTCCTCGTCGTCGGCCTGGCTGTGGACAGCCACGCGGACGATGTTCGCGCCTTCATGCGTGACCACGGCATCGTATTCCCCGTGTTTTGGGACCAAAACGGGAAGCAGGTTGCCGCCCCCCGACTTGGTGTGTTCAAGTATCCCGAAACCTTTGTGATCAACCGAGAGGGGGTTGTCGTCGAAAAGGTGAACGGGGCTTTTCCATGGGCGGATCCAGAGGTCGTGGCGATTCTGCATGCCATTGAGAAAACGGGGCGGGTGCCGCCGCAGGAGGGATGAATGAGAGCGTTTGGGGTTTGGTTTTTTTTCGTATTGCTTTCCGGCTGCAGTGCTTTGCATGACGGCGCCGGCTGGGAGCATACCGGGGATCCGGTCACCCATCAGGACGAATCCCCTTATGTGTTTGAGCATCGACATTGAACGGACGACAAAGGAGGAATGAGTATGCAAGGAAGCATTCGAATGGGCATGCTGGCTGCTGCATTGGTCATGGCAGTGGTTCCATCGGCAATGGCTGGCTCCACCGGGGGCGGCATGCATGGGCAGGGCATGAGCATGCAGTCGGGAGCATGGATGGAGCAGGCGACAGTGGATGGCTACACGGTTCGCTTCCATGTCATGAGGGCTGTGCAGGACAATCCGATGGGCGGGCCGTATCACTTGATGGTGAAGGTCGAAAAAGGACAAGCGCCGGTGAAACTGCTGGCAGTCAATTCCAAGGTCGTGCATCCGAACGGGGCGTCCGAATCAAAAATGATGATGAAGATGGGGCCTTGGTGGATGGCAGCCTATGACCTTGCCCATCCCGGGGAGCATCGCCTGATGGTGTTGTTCAAGACCAAGGATGGAACCAAGCATTTTGTCGGTGTGAGCTATGAAAATCCGGCAAGCCAGGGATGAAGCGGATCTGGGCGGATCCTGCCCTGTCTGCGGCCGAGCTGTGATGGCGACGGGTTTTGAATACGTTCATCTGGGCGTGCGCTATCGCCTTTGCAGCTTGATTTGCCGACAAAATTTTGCTGCACGTCCCCAGCTATATTTGATGGAAGGGCGGGAGCCCGTGGTCAAGCAGCGAAGCTTTCGCATCCAGGGTATGCCGGATGATGCGGTTCATGCATGTCTTTCGGCATTGCCCGGGGTGCGCAAGGCCGATGTGCTCCATGGTCGCTGCAAGGTCGAATATGATTTGACCTGTATCACATTGGCGCAGATCGAACATGAGCTGGAGCAGGCCGGCGCAGGTCCCATCGATCACGGCTGGGAACATTTGCGTCGGCGCTGGGTTCACTACAGCGAGCGCAATGAACTGGACAATCTGGCGGTTCCGGCAGGTGCCTGCTGTAACCGCCCTCCCAGGGCAGGATAGGAGCAGGCCATGAATTATCGGAAAATCACAGCCATTATCGCGACAGAAAGGCTCGAGGCGGTCGAGCGCGCTCTGCAGTCCATGCAGGTGGATGGCATCAGCGTCAGTCAGGTGCACGGCTATGGCGAATACAGGAATTTCTACCGCTCGGATCTGATGACGCGCTATGCACGCATCGAGATCTTTTGCCCGGCGTTCAGAGCGCAGGACATAGCGCGCAGCATCGTGAATGTCGCGCATACCGGATTGTCGGGTGACGGCATTGTCGCCGTATCGCCGGTCGAACACCTGTTCTGTATCCGGACAAAAGCGGAGGTTCCGGACAATGGTCATGGCTGAGGTGCGTGGGTGAACGGCTGATGCATCATCCTCTCCGAATCGGACTGGTGCTGAGCGCTGGCGGGGTGCGCGGCGTCTATGCCCATACCGGCCTGCTTCAGGCCCTGACCGAGATGGGGGTGCGTTTTTCGGCCATGGCCGGATGCAGTGCTGGCGCCATTGTCGGCGGCATTTATGCCAGCGGCACGTCTTTGGCCGACTGGCTGTCGGCGCTTGCGGGCCTGCGGCAGCAGGATTTCTGGCGGCCCGGCTCGTTGCCACGATCATTGTGGCGGCTGGTGCGGGATCGTGGTCGCAGCTTTACCGGCATTGCCGGTCACGATGTGCCATTGGCGTTTTGCCGGCGGTACTTGTCGGCCGCATCATTTGAAGATTGTCACATACCGTTTCACGCGATTGCCACCTGCCTTGCCAATGGAGAGAAGGTCATGTTTTCCAGAGGCGAGCTTGCAACGGCGATGGTTGCCAGTGCCTGTCTGCCCTTGCTTTACCAGCCAGTGAGAATCGGCGATCGCTATTATTGCGATGGTGGCGTGATTGATCTGGGACCGACGGATGCGATCTGCTGCCGTCATCATCTCGATGTGGTGATCGTGCATCATGTAGCAACGCGCCTGCAGGGCTTCCATGGGGTTGAAGCCACTGGTCATGGGTGGCCGATGGTGGCCATTCTGGATACCCTGATCTTTCGCAACCGTCCCTGGTATCTCGGAAGCGCTCCCCTGGTTTTCCGTCAATGTCCATGTGGTTGTGCTGCACTGATTGTCGTTTTGGAGCCCCGCCTCCCCGATCTAAGTTGGCCCCGGATTGAGGGCGGTGATGAGGTTCAGCGGCAGGCATTCCGCCAGGCACGCGCGCTGATGACTCCGTGGTTTGAGCAACTGATGTCGAATCCGGCGACATTGCAACAACATGTGCAGCAGACAATGCGTCCAGCAGGAGACTGCTGATGCTGAAACCCCGCAGACAACAGCGATGCGTCGTGGATGTATGCCCTTGCATTCAGCGCCATGGCCATGCTGCATCTCAATGAATCATCCCCGGATGGTGCTCTCCGGGGACGACCAAGGCTTGTCACGGAGCACCCTGGAAGTGAGAGAAGAAAGGAGCAAGTCATGCAAAAGGCAACGAGATGGATGGGAGTGCTGGGTTTGATGCTGATGCTTTCCGGGATCGGGGGTGCTGGCGAAACAGGGGCCATGGGCGATGCCCAGCATCGCAAGCACATGGAGGGTATGCATCATCCAATGATGGGAGCCGAGGCTCGGCAACAGGGTGACGAGCAGAAGGACATGCACGCCATGCATCATCCAGCCGGCGCCAATCCGTGCACTGGCGATCGGAGATCGATGATGTCGGGGTCACGGCATTGCAAGCACGTGGAAAGCGGCAGGCACGAAAACCATGAGCGGGCGGACAACCCGGAAGATTGAGTCGAGGAAGGCGGACAGGGGAGATCCCTTGTCCGTCCTGCTTAAATGATGGAAAGGAACAGGAGAAGACCATGAGAACCGATCCGGTGTGTGGCATGAACGTCGAAGAGAATGAGGCCAGAAGTATGGAAATCAACGGTCAGCGCTGGCATTTCTGCAGTGAGCAATGCAGGGAACGTTTTGCCAGGGAACCGCACCGCTATGTGGGACTTCCTGACCGCGATCCGGTTTGCGGCATGAGGGTGGCAGAAGATGCACCTCATCAGCGCACGTTCCGCGGCGCAGTGTTCCGTTTCTGCAGCGAACATTGCCTGGCACGCTTCAATGACAACCCGAACGAATGGCTGCCAGAAGATGCAGCCATCGACCCGGTTTGCGGCATGAAGGTGCCGCGGCACTCGACCAACCGTGTAGATCATCACGGCCACGAATATCTGTTCTGCTCCGAGCACTGCATCGAGAAGTTCCGGGGTGACCCCGAGGCATACGAGGGCAAGGACACGTCCTGCCACCACGAGCACAAGCCTGCACCGAAGACGGAGGCGGACAAGGATGCCATGTATTTCTGCCCGATGTGCCCGGGGCAGGAACAGCAAGGGCCGGGCATCTGCAAGATCTGTGGCATGGCGTTGGAGCCGATGGCCGCCCCGATGCCCGTTGCTGAAAAGACCGAATATGTCTGCCCGATGCATCCGGAAATCGTCAGCGACGAGCCGGGAAGCTGCCCGAAGTGCGGGATGGCGCTGGAGCCCAGGACGGTTGCCGCCGAGGAGGCCAATCCCGAACTGGAAGACATGAGCCGTCGCTTTCGCTTCAGCGTCGTATTGGCCGCGCCAGTCTTCGCCTTGGCCATGGTGGCCGATCTGGCGCCTTCCTGGCTGCCTTCATTTTTGTCGATGCGGCATGTGCAATGGATTGAGTTCCTGTTTGCGACCCCCGTCGTGCTGTGGGGTGGCTGGCCGTTTTTCGATCGTTTCTGGCTGTCAGTGAAAAGCTGGAACCTGAACATGTTCACACTGATCGGACTGGGCGTCGGCGTGGCCTGGCTTTACAGCGTTGTCGCGCTACTCGTTCCCGACATCTTCCCGCCTGTGATGCGCATGGAAGGCGGGCTTGTCGACGTGTATTTCGAGGCTGCAGCGGTGATCACGACCCTGGTGCTGCTGGGGCAGGTGCTGGAATTGCGCGCTCGCTCAAAGACGAACGAAGCAATCAAGATGTTGCTGGGACTGAGCCCGAAGACCGCGCGCAAGATCATGGAAGACGGAAGCGAGAAGGACGTGCCGCTGGACCAGGTTCGGCCTGGTGACTTGTTACGCATCAGGCCGGGCGAGAAGGTGCCGGTGGATGGCGTGGTCGTCGAGGGCGAAAGTCATGTGGATGAATCGATGGTAACCGGCGAGCCGGTGCCGGTGGGCAAGCGCGAGGGCGATAAGCTGATCGGGGCGACCGTGAACGGCAACGGAACCCTGTTGATGCGGGCCGAGAAGGTCGGAAGCGAAACCCTGCTGGCGCAGATCGTGCAGATGGTTGCCGAGGCTCAACGATCGAGGGCGCCGATTCAGAAATTGGCGGACAAGGTGGCCGGATACTTCGTACCGGCCGTGGTTGCCGTGGCTGTGGTCACGTTTGCGGTCTGGGGCGTCTGGGGTCCCGAGCCGCGTCTGGCCCATGCGGTTGTGAATGCGGTGGCGGTGCTGATCATCGCCTGTCCTTGCGCCCTTGGCCTGGCCACACCAATTTCGATCATGGTCGGCACCGGTCGCGGTGCCCAGGTCGGCGTGTTGATTCGCAATGCGGAAGCGCTGGAGACCATGGAGAAGGTGGATACTGTCGTCGTTGACAAAACGGGCACGTTGACCGAAGGCAAGCCCGCCCTCGTGGCATTGAAGACTGTGGAGGGCTTTGAAGAGGGACAGCTTCTGGCATGGGCGGCCAGCGTGGAAATGGGCAGCGAGCACCCACTGGGGGAGGCCATCATCGCCGCGGCAACCGAACGGGGGCTTGCACCCAAGCGCCCATCTTCGTTCCATTCCGTCACGGGCAAGGGGGTGTTCGCCGACATTGATGGTCAAAGGATTGCGCTCGGCAATGCTGCAATGATGGCGGAGGTGGGGGCCGATGTATCCGGATTGCGTCAGTGGGTGAGCAATTTCCAGCGTCAGGGGGCAACCGTGATCCATGTTGCCGTCTCCGGTCGGCTGGCGGGTGCACTGGCCGTGGCCGATCCGATCAAGGAGACGACACCAGCCGCGATCGAGGCCTTGCACAAGGAGGGTCTCATGGTCGTGATGCTGACCGGCGACAATCGCGATACAGCGAAAGCGGTTGCGAAGAAGCTAGGCATCGATCGCTTTGAAGCCGAGGTGATGCCGGAGCGCAAGGCAGAGGTCGTGCGCGCCCTGCATTCCGAAGGACGCGTGGTGGCGATGGCTGGTGACGGCATCAACGATGCGCCTGCCCTGGCGGCCGCGGATGTTGGCATTGCGATGGGTACCGGCACCGATGTTGCGATGGAATCGGCAGGCATTACCTTGGTCAAGGGCGATTTGACCGGCATCGTACGCGCGGTCCGACTGTCGCGCGCCGTCATGCGCAATATTCGCCAAAACCTGTTCTTTGCCTTCGTCTACAACTCTGCCGGTGTGCCTGTGGCAGCCGGCGCGTTGTACCCGGTCTTCGGCCTGTTGTTGTCTCCGATCATCGCGGCCCTGGCCATGAGCTTTTCGTCGGTGTCGGTGATTTCAAACGCGCTCAGGCTGCGGCGCGTTCGCTTGTGAGAAAAGTCGATGATTGAGGTGAGCTTCGCCGGGGCCTGGCTGGCTGGTTTGTTGTCGTTTCTTTCCCCATGCGTTCTGCCATTGGTGCCGGCATATCTTTCCTATATCTCGGGGGAATCTGTGGAGCAACTGCGGCTGGTCCGGGGAGCGGGCACAGGCATTGCCCTTCGTAGGCGGGCAGTGGTGCAGTCGCTATGGTTCATTGCCGGATTCAGCATGGTGTTCGTGCTGCTGGGCGCTTCCGCATCCATGATTGGACAATGGCTGCTTGCGCATATGGCCTCACTTGGGAAAGTGGCTGGCATCGTCATCGTTGCCTTCGGACTGCATTACGCCGGCTTCATACGAATTCCATTTCTGATGATGGAGGCGCGTTTCGATGCTCGCGCAGTGGACGCAAGCAGGGGGATGGGCGCACTGGTGCTAGGGGCAGCCTTTGCGTTTGGTTGGACACCGTGTGTGGGCCCGATTCTCGGTGCCATCCTGGCGATAGCCGGCGCGCAAGAGGAAATGATGCGGGGGGTTGCGTTGCTTGCCCTCTATTCCTTCGGGCTAGCCATTCCATTTCTGCTGGCTGCACTCGCGACCGATGCATTTCTGCGCTGGTCTCAAGGGTTTCGCCGTCATCTGGTGCTTGTCGAGAAACTGTCCGGGGGATTGTTGATCATTGTGGGCATGATGATCTTTGCGGGCAGCTTCAGCATCGTGTCCGGTTGGCTGCTTGACCTGTTTCCGCCGCTGGCCGATATCGAAGGCTTGTTGGTTTAGCCCGGATTTTTCATGATGACCATGCGCCGGGATTTGAAATGTCGAAACACAAAAAGGGGTTGCATCGGCATGGACGTGTTGTTGAAGATGGGGCCCCGCATTTCGCGGCGCTTGGCTTGTCTGCACGGGCTGGATGCACGTCTTTGGCTGCGAAGCATAGCGACAGCCATGCTTCTTGCCTGCATGCGCGCCCCGAGCTCGCGCATCCGGCGCCATCCATTTGCGATCACATGAAAAATCCGGGTTAAGCGAGGTGGATGATGAGCAATCCGGGGCCAAGTAAGGAAAGCATGGAACGCATCCGACGACTGGTCGCGAATTATACGCGCAAGTCCGGTACGACAACGCATCCGGACCCGGAAGTGACCGAGGCCGTCGTGCTTGGGCTGGCACGTCATCTTGACGAATTGGGGAAGCCACTTTGTCCATGCCGCTTCTACCCTGACAAGCAGCAGGAGATCAAGCGGCGAAGCTGGATATGTCCATGCGACGAGATGCAGATCTACAAATATTGTCATTGTTTGCTGTTCGTGACCGAATCGGGCCTGCCGATCACTGAGTACCTGCCGCCGGAGCATCCAGGTCGCGATGCCTATGGTCTGGTGCGGGATCCGACACCGGACAAGGGACGACTGCTGAAGCATCGTGCCGAAGAGCGGGAGCGGGAAAGGCATGCAAGGCAGAGTTAGCAGGACTGCCGTGCCATTTCCGGGCTTGGGGATGACCGCAGTCCTAGCCTTGTTGCTGCTGGTCGTGTTTTCCCTTGTGGCATTTGTTGGCTGGCACCAGTTGCGGGACATCTCGACCATTCACGACATGGCCGTCAAGATCGAGGAGGCTAACCATGAGAGTCACCACCTTCATGACCTGGAGATGCGGGTACGCTCGATGGTTGCGCATGTCCATGATTTTCTGATTACCGGTTCACCGTCCTATGTTCGGAAATTCAGGCAGACCGAGCTCCGGGTGAAACAACTTGCTGGCGAGGTGAACCTGAAACCTGACGAACGGGCCGAATTCGACCAGAGCCTGGAAAGGCTTCATGCGCTGGCCATGCGCATCTTCTCCCTGCCGTTTGCTACCGGGAACATGGAAGGGCCGATCCTGATGCAGGAGCTAGATCAGGCCCTAGGCAGGCTTTCATGGTTCATGTCACGCAAGCATCAAAGCATGGATCAGGGGGTTAACGTGTCGATGCAGATGGTGCGAGGTCTGCATCTGGATATGCGGGAAGATTTTATCGTTTCGCTCGTAGCTCTGTTTATCATCCTTGCTGGCGTTGCCGGCTATGTGTTCCTGCGTGTTGTCCGGCCGCTCTCGCTGTTGCGACGAGAGGTGGGGCGCATTGGTCGGGGCGATTTTTCTCCCGTCACGATGGATGTTGGTGACAATGAGATCGGCGATCTCGTTCGGGCGTTGAACCGGATGAGCAGGGCGCTTGACCAGCGTGACCGTGAGCTCGTGCAAGCCAAGAGCTATGCCGCGCATCAGGAAAAGATGCATGCGCTGGGCTTGATGACGGCAAGTATTGCTCATGAGGTCGGCAATCCGCTGGCTGCGGCAAGGGTTTCGCAGGAACTGGCCATCAGGAAGCTTGAACAGGGTGACCTGGAGGCCTGCAGGCAGCAACTGGCGGCCTGCATGGAAGAGCTGAACCGGACCGAAGGGATCATCCGCAACGTGCTCGATTTCGGGCGTCATGCTGAAAGCCAGATTCAGGACTTGGATGTTCACGCCTGCATCGAGGCGGCTCTCGGGCTTGTTCGGCTTGCGAAGCATTCCAAGCGTATCCGTTTCAGGGTGGATATCCCGGATTCGCTGCCCGGGATTATAGTAGCTGAGGATGTCGTACAGCAGGTTTTAGTCAATCTGTTGCTCAATGCTGTGGATGTTTCTCGGGTCGGCGATGAAATCGCGATCCAGGCAAGCGCGGATGAGAAAGCCATGTACCTCGACGTGAGCGACCAGGGAGGCGGCCTGTCAAGGGAGGTCGAGGAGAAAATATTTTCTCCCTTGTTCACGACCAAGCCGAGGGGCGAGGGGAGTGGCCTTGGCTTGGCCATCAGCCGGGATCTGATGCGGCGCATGCATGGGGACCTGATCCTGCTGCGCAACGATGAACACGGATGTTGTTTCCGGATGATCTTCCCGTTGGATGAAGGAGGCTCCGATGCTGGTGCTGATCATTGAGGATGAACAAAGAATCTGCGCCGGCATCGCCGAGATGCTTCAGGATGAAGGATTCCAGACGCTTGAGGCCGACTCGCTGGATAAGGGTCTTCGATGTCTGGAAGAGGATACCCCTGAGGTGATTCTCAGCGATATCAACCTTCCGGATGGAAACGGTTTTTCTGTGCTGGGCTACTGTAAGGCGCAATCGCACGACATTCCGGTGATATTCATGACAGCCTTTGGTTATCGCGACCTGGCCATACAGGCCATTCGCCAGGGGGCATACGACTACATCACCAAGCCAATCCGTTTCGACGAACTCTTTGCCCGACTTTATCGCCTGAAGGAGATGCAGCAGCTTCGCGGGCAGGTGCGTCGCAAGGCCCGACGCAAGTTGGCGGAGAGCAAGCTTGCGGTTCTGGGCAACTCTCGGGCTATGCAGCGCGTGCGACGGATGGCCGAGATGGCTGCGGCTTCCAATTCGCCGGTGCTGATCACCGGTGAGACCGGCGTGGGGAAGGGCCTGCTGGCCAAGTTGGTCCACACTAGCAGCAAGCGCTGTGAGAAGCCGTTTGTCAGCGTCAACTGCGCTTCCATCCCTGAAAACCTTCTCGAGTCTGAGCTTTTCGGCTATCGCAAGGGGGCATTCACTGGTGCCGATCAGCACAAGAAGGGATTGCTGCACGAGGCTGCCGAGGGAACGCTGTTCCTGGATGAGATCGGGAACATGCCCCTGTTGTTGCAGGCGAAGCTGTTGCATGTGCTTGATGACGGCGTGTTTCGTCCCCTAGGCAGCACCAAGGACCAGCGCTTCCTGGGGCGCATCATCGCGGCAACGAATGTGCCTGCCGAAGAACTCGTTCAGGGAGAGGGCTTTCGCAGCGATCTCTATTACCGCCTGTCCGTGTTGACCATCGACATTCCGCCATTGCGGGACAGACAGGAGGATCTGATCGCCCTGGCCGAACGGATCTACGCCGAGCTGGCGACCGAGATGGGGCTTTTGGACGTGTCGCTCCCCTTAGGGCTGGTGCAGAAGATCCGGCAGCAGAGCTGGCCCGGCAACGTAAGGCAACTGCGTAATTATCTCGAGCGATCCCTGATCTTCAAGGATGACGGGGAGGAGCATGTTGCCGACGAGCCGCAAACACTTGCAGCGGCGGTGCAGCAATTCGAGAGGGACTGGATCAGGCGCACCATCGCGGAATGCGGGGGAGATAAGGCCCGTGCGGCCAGGCAACTCGGCATAGGTCTTTCCACACTGTATCGAAAGTTGGAAGACTGATTCCCGAAGACGGGAAGGTATTTTCGCGATCCTTCCCGGAAACTGGAAATCCCGGCCAAGATTTTCGCTGTTGTTCAATGCCCTTGAGAAACAGATTAATGGCATGATTGTTGCAATACGGCATGGAAAAGGAGATTTCCGTGCCGAAAATGATTGCCTTGATGATGCTGTTGCTTGTGCCACAGGTTTCCTGGGCCAAGAAGGTTTATTCCCCGCATGCCGAGCAGGGCGTGTTGGAACTGGAAACCCAGACTGATGTCGTGTTCGATGCCAATCCGGCAAAGGACGGCTTCACGAAACATCAGCTTGAACTTTCATATGGCTTGCGCGACTGGTGGAGCAGCGGCCTGTATATAGTGTTCGAGAAACCCGGCAACGGTGGTGGGTACGCCTATGCCGAGAGCAAATGGGAAAATATCTTTGTCTTGTCAGCCCCGAAATGGGTGGGCCTGGACTGGGGGCTTTACGCGGAATACATCTGGGCTGCGCCATCCAGCCGCAAGTCCGATGTGTTGGAAGGCAAGCTTTTGCTGGAAAAGCGAATCGGACACTGGACGCACACGGCCAACCTGGCCCTGAAGCAGACGCTGGCATCGGGAGAAGGGGGGCCGTTTCTGGGTTATGCATGGCGCTCCCGGTATGCTTTTCAGGCCATCGAGCTGGCTGTTGAGGCCTATGGTGGCCTCGGCGCAATCAATCGCTTCCTGCCTCCAGATCGGCAGTCGCATCTTGTCGGGCCTGTGCTGACCATGGAGCCCTTCGATGATTTCGAGGTCGAGCTGGGCTGGCTTATGGATGTCAATGCTGGCCTGGCCTATGGGAATCTCAAGCTGAATCTCGAGCTGGAATTTTGAGGCGGCTGGCGCCTGAAGTTTTCCCGGATACGGGAAGGGAATCGGTGGTGATTCCCATTTCCGGGAAAATTTCGAGTTGAAGGCACGGACTCGAAGATCATGCAACCATCTGATTTATAGTTGATTATCAAGAATATCGGAGAATTAGCATGCCCGTATCTACCCCTTGGCATTGAAGTTTCTCCCTTTGAGTTGTTCGCTGCTGCGGGCGATTTTTAAACATGCGGAGGGTAAATTCTTATGAGAAAAAAACTAATGATGACGATGCTTGTCTGCTCTTTTGCATTGGTTGGCACGTTGGCCTTTTTCGCCGAGGATGCGGATGCGATTCCGGTCTTTGCCCGAAAGTACGGTCTGTCCTGCAATTCATGCCACACGATGTTTCCAAAATTGACCAAGATGGGGGTTGCGTTTCGCGAGCGGGGCTTTCGCTTTGCCGCTGGTCGTGATGATCTGGACATGCAGGCCGGTCCTGGCAAAAACGCTGATTTAGGTGACAAGGCTATTGTTCCGAGCAACTTCCCGTTCACGTTGCGGACTCAGATTTTGTATTCCGGTGCGGGACCGATCGAGGGTGTGACGGCGGCTGGTCAGGTCGTGCCGGCCATGCCGGGACATCAGTTCGGCATGCTTGATGGTGCCCTGATCGAGGATCCGGCCACAGGCCGCTTGGTTCGCAATTTCAAGTTTGGCTTCGGGGAATTGGGACTTATTTCATCCGGCTCATATGACAACTGGTTCTGGTGGCTGGATGCCAATCAGAACGGCATCGGCATGCTTGAAGGCGGATATTATGTCAGCGATCTGTTGAAGATTCGTGTTGGCCGAGTGCAGACCAATGTCGGCTATGGCATGACAATGATGTCACGGAGGCCACTTGGCTTTGGTACCGTGGATGCAGCGATCATGAATGGAGGCACGATGTTGATGATGGGCGATGGAGTGGCCATTCATGGAACGACCGATGGCGACACCGGCATCGGCACAGCTTACAATCTCGCCTATTTCAACTATGGCAAGAATACTAATCTGAACAATCGCTTAGCCCAGGGAGTCTTTGCGCGACTGGCCCAGGAGATCATGGGTGATCATATCGTCGGAATTTACTACTACCAGGCGAAGAACTGGTCAAGCGATCTAATGGGCGGGGAATCGGCCATGTATATGAATATGATGGGTGTGGCCACGCCAATGACCTTCACCGATGTTTCCCGCTATGGAGTTGATTTTGCGATCAATTATGGAGAGCCCTTGCAGGCATGGGGGGCATTTACGTTTGGCAAGAATCGCAATGCCGCGGGAAAGACGCTGAAGGTCAAGGCCTTTACGGTGGCTGGTGAATGGATTTTTAGCGAAGGGTTGATGATTGGCGGAAAATGGGATTATAGCCAGGCTGAGCTGCAGATGGGGGGCATGCCGAAGTTCAAGCCCAAGGCAACTCAGCACTTGACGCTGTATGGTGCCTATCAGATTGCCGAAAATGTGCAGGCCATTGCATCAGCCACACGTACGAGCAATTTGGTCACCAATGCCGGCATGACACTGGCGGGTACAACGCTTCAGGATTTCACGACAGGATTGATGGCCGTTGATCTGGCTTTCTGAGTTTGTGGGGGTGGCAACAGCCACCCCCGTTTTGTTTGATTGAGATGCATACAAGGAGAACGAAATGCATATTCAGGAAGGATCAAAACTTGGAACCTTTTTCAGTGACACAATTCATTACCAAACCGGGGAGGTGCTTTTGATGTATCTGGTGATTTTCATCGTATTACTGGTGACTTGCATTGGAAATTATCAGTCCCGCAGGCTTCGCTGCAGGGTGGTTCAAGCTGATGATGGAGGCGTATCATGAAAAGAATACGTCTTGTCCGCCACGGTTTGCTGATGGGAATGCTGGCATTATTGTGTGGCGAACTGTGGGCAGTTTATCTGGCTACGCACCATGAACAATTGCACGGCGATTTTGAGCGACAGAGCGCCCTTATGTCCCAAATCATGGAACCCCATGACCATGCGGATGATATGATGCATGGGCACGACATGGACAGCATGTTGCAAGGGCAGCACTCCCATTCAGGCAGCCTGGCGACGGATGCGATGCAGAGGCTGCTGCGCGGTCATATTCATTTCATGGGTATTGGAATGCTCGTCATCATTATGCTACTGCTGGTTGCCGCTTCTTCATTGAAGTCGATCTGGAAGCGTTTATTGGGCTGGAGTTTTGGACTTGGTGCATTGCTTTATCCGCCAGCATGGATTTTGATGGGGTTGCGAACGGTGGAGCTAGGTCCGCAGGGAGCCGAGGCGAGTGTGCTATGGTTGTTCGGACCAGCGGTTGCCTTGCTGATCGGCTCGACATTGGCGGTGCTTGCACTGCTGATCATCGAGATGGCTGGCTGGGGTCGATCCCGTTGGCTTGCCTGGGCGTTTGACTCATGAATGCGGGATGGCGTGCCCTTGAGGATGCAAGCCATCCGCTTGTCTCCAGCAATGGCGCCCAGTCTTATGCTCGGAATCGAGCACGGCGAGATCATCCAGGACGCTTGCCAAGGGCCCGGTGACTTATCTCGACAGCAGGAGCAGCAGGGTGAGGTTTACGGCAAACAGGATGATGGCAAGTCCTCGCCAGAAGGTCACGGGATCACGTTCGAGCAGAGGCGATGTGGACTTCATCAAGCTCGGGTTCGGGTGATTCAGGTCAGTCTCGAATTCGGAGAAGGTGCCGTAGCGGCGATCGGGGTCCGGATGCACGGCGCGGCGGATCGCTTCATCCATCCATATTGGCACATCACGGTTGTAATGCCGAATGGGCGTGTAATCGTAGCGGCGGTGTCTGCGGGCCCGATCAACGCTTCCATAAGGGAAATGTCCACCCGAGAGCATTTCATACAGCGTTACGCCCAGTGAATACATGTCGCATTTTGGCGATGGCAGAAAGCCATCGAACAGCTCCGGAGCAATGTAGTTTGCCGTGCCCTCAACATCGGGACGCGCGAGGGGGGAATGTATTTCGTCGAGCCCGGCCACGAACGTGGAGCCGAAGTCGATGATCTTTACCTGCTGGTGGCGGTCGATCATGATGTTCTCGGGCTTGATGTCCTGATGCACCATCTCTCGCCGATGAAATGCACGCAATCCCGCGATGATCTGATGAGCGATGCGGCGTACCTCGCTCAGTTCCGGCCGGGGGTGGTCGAGCATCCACTGTGCCAATGATTGTCCGTCCAGGTATTCTGCCACGTAATAGAGGAAGCGTCGCTTTCGCCTTGGTTTCAGAACCTTGAAAACATTCGGGTGATCAAGCCGTTGTCCCACCCATTCCTCATGAACGAAACGGTCGATGTAGGCCGGGTCGTCCTCGAAGTGAACGGAAGGCGTTTTCAGCACAACAGGGTTGTTATCCACGGGCGCTTCCGGATCCTCGGCCAGGTAGACTTGCACGGTGGGGCTCGCATGCAGTTCGCGGATGATCCGGTAGCCATCGAAGTTCATGCCAGCGCTCAGCGGGGGCGGAAACGGAAGCTCCGTCAACCGGCGGAAGAACTCTTCGCCGCTCATGTCTGGAAGCGCAACCATTTCGATGATCTGGCAAGTCAGGTTGTCATCGCTGCCAGCCCGTCGCGCTGCCTCGATGATGTTCTGCGCCGCCTCCTCAGGATGATTGTTGCCGGCCATGGATGCCAGCTGTCCGGCATCCAGCCAGTCATGGACGCCGTCTGTCGTCAGCATGAGGCGGTCGCCTTCTTCCAGCATGATGCGGTCATAATCGACGTGCACCTCATGCTCGCCGCCTATGGCACGTGCCAGGAAGGACTTGTGACGATCCACGATCAGTCGGTGATCCTGGGTGAGTTGGTGCAGCTCGCCATGGCGCAGTAGCCAGATGCGGGAATCCCCGACGTGAAACAGGTGGGCGCTGGCGGACTTGAGGATGACCACGGCCATGGTGGAAGCCATGCCCATTCCTCGCCGTTGTGCCTGGCTGTAAAGCCAGGCATTGATGGCGCGGATGACGCGTTGCCCCGAGGTCTTGACGCTCCAGGATTCCGGCGTGCTGTAGTAATCGGCAATGAAACCAAGCACGCAATATTCGGCAGCCTCACGTCCGGCTTCGCTGGAGCCAACGCCATCGGCAATCACAGCCACAATGCCCTTGTGCGCCAGTTCGGAACGGTTGCGGGGAATGTGGATGCCGCAATTGTCTTCGTTATGCGGCTTGATGCCGGCACTGCTGGCCTGTCCGGCCAGAATACGTGGCGCTTCCACTGGGGTGCCCAGCGGCTCAGAAGACATAATGCGCGAATGCGTAGGCAAACCGGGCCGTGTCGGCGCGGCCACCATTGCGCTCGGCGACTGCAGCCCCGGGATTGAACAGGGCGTATTGCGCCACCAGTGCCAGGCCGGGAACGCGGGGCGTTTTGTAGATGGCCTTGAGGTCAATCTCTGTCCCCGCGCGGGTCTGGATATAGCTGGGCGCACCTGGGAACACCGTGCCCGTGCCAACGACATTGAGCCAATCGCCCCGGGCCTTGTCGAGGGAAAGGAAATGAACGCTCCCGGTGAACGTCAGGCCGCTGATGGGGGAGGTGCTCAGTGAAATGCGAAAGTCCTTCATGTTTGCCCAGGAAAAGTAGTCCATTTCACCATAATGCATGTGGTTGGTGTGAAAGGGGAAGACAAAATTCTTGTGTGTGGCTGGGTCCGCCTTGTCATCCCCGGGGCTGAAATCGTATTCGATGCCGACTCGCGTATGCCAGAACTCAAGGGAATACCCCGCCTTTGCCGCGAATGCCGAGGCATTCTGGGCGATGCCGTTTTGCCATGTGCCGCGCTGAAAGGCCGCCTCGAACGTGGCATCGAATCCCTGCCAAGAGCCAAACGTTCGTACGCCGAAGGTCTGGACGTTCCGCCCTTTTCCAACAGCGGCGCGCTGATTATGTCTCCAGTTGATGAAATAGGCATCCACCCCTGTTTTTGTGCCGATGAAGCATGTTCCATAGCCGCCGATGAGCGTTCGGTCTTCCCACGTGACCAACGCACTGCCGTGGGGGGAGGCAGGATTTGGCGTCATCT
The DNA here is from genome assembly GCA_015488115.1 of Mariprofundaceae bacterium. GTDB lineage: Bacteria > Pseudomonadota > Zetaproteobacteria > Mariprofundales > Mariprofundaceae > J005. The sequence goes on along the minus strand of WFOK01000023.1, from coordinate 14,843 downwards.
GACCGATGTCGGCGGGGTGAACCGCAAACACGTCGAGTCTCAAGTGATCACGATGAAGCATGAGCTTGATGCCGTCAAAGGTTCGGGCTACGTCCTTCCAGCCAAGGTGGCCCAACAGACGCTGGTCACCATAGACCAGTTGTTGTCGGCCAAATCTTACGCTGAACCGGGTGCCTTGGGTTTCCACATCATACTGCAACCAGGCTTGAAGCAAATCCGCCTGTGTGAGGCGCTGGCTCGTGCCGTTGGGTGCATGATTGCTGATGAAGACGGCCTGTGGCTGCAGCCAGGCTGAGAGGCCGGCTCCGAGGTTGCCATGCATCTTGAGGTAGAGACGATTGTCGAAAGACCACTGATCATCGCGGAGGCTTGCGTTGAAATCGCGATTTGCAAATGACTGGAGACGCGTCCGGAAGTCGATGCTGGTGTCCCAGCCTGCCGCATTGGCAGTGGGGCAGAGGCACGCAAGGAGTCCTGCAAAAAAAAGGAAGAGCATGATCCATCTGAATGATGGAGTCATGTCCGCGTTGGCTTCAGTGCGCATCCACGGGAATCTTTTCAATGGTGCCGTCATCGTTCTGTTCATACATGTACCCCCTAGGCTCATCGAGTGCCCAGAGTACCACAATCCATACGAGCATCGCGACTGCACCGATCACGAGGAAGAACTGGGATGCGCTGACAAAGGACAGAACAGTCAGGAACACGACGCCGCCCACATTGCCAAAGGCCCCCACCATGCCGGCGATCTGGCCAGTGAGGCGGCGCTTGATCAGCGGCACCAGTGCATAGACGGCGCCATTGCCGGCATTGACGAACAGGGAGGTGAAAACGACCACGGCCACAGCGGCGGATATCGGCCATGTCGTGTCCATTTGGGCGAGCGCAGCGTAACCAATGGCCGTCCCGGCAAGCGTCGCAGCCAGTGTACGCTTGCGTCCGAAGCGGTCACTGAGCCAGCCACCAGCCGGACGCATGATGAGGTTCATGCCCGCGAACACTGATGCGATAAGCCCTGCCTGGGTCATGGTAAGATGCGCGCTGTCCCTGAAGGTATCGTAGAAATAAAGGGGTAGCATCGAGATCACGGCCAGTTCGGATCCGAAGCTCACCATGTAGGCCAGATCAAGAACGGCGACCTGCTTGAATCGATAGCGATGAATGTCCGGAACGGGTCTTGGATTCGTCGCGAATAGGCTGCGGTTGACCCGATGGATCTGCATGATTTGGTAGACATAGAGCATCAGCAGGCCGCTATTGATGATGGAAACCTCCAGGCTCGAAAAGATGCCGAGGTTGGCGGGACCGATCTTCCAGGCCAGCACGCCGAGTGCCACGTACAAGGGAGCACTCATCAAGCAGTAGAGAACGAAGTCCTTCCTGCTGCTTACTTCCATGGCTCCGAGGTTTTTCGGGCGATAATAGGTGGTGCCCTTGGGGTTGTTGCGTACCAAGGCATAGAACACGAAGGAGTAAATCAAGGCTATCGCGCCCGTGGCTGCTACGGCATATCGCCATCCGAATGCTCCGCCTATCCATGCGGCCAGCGCAGGTAGGGTCATGGCGGCGAAGGCGGAGCCGAAGTTTCCCCAGCCGCCATAGATACCCTCGGCCATGCCAACCTGCCTGGCCGGGAACCACTCGGAGACCAGTCGGATGCCAATGACGAACCCGGCACCCACGAAGCCGAGAAGAAAACGGTAAATGGCCAGCTTTTCGAAACTGTCGGCAAAGGCGAAGAGAAAGCAGACGGCTGATCCCAAGGCCAGCAAAACAGAGAACGTGATGCGGGGCCCATGCTTGTCCACCAACATGCCAATGAGAATGCGGGCTGGAATGGTCAGCGCCACGTTCAAAATGAGCAGGAGCTTCACCTGTTGATCCGTAAGCTGGAATGTCTCGCGAATGGCAGCCAGCAGCGGGGCAAAGTTGAACCAGACAACAAAGCTGATGAAGAAGGCTAGCCATGAAAGATGCAGGATCTTTATCGGGCCATGGAATGACCATAAGCGAAAATCACTCTGCCGGATACTCATGCGGATGCTTCTCCTTGCTTCGGGTTTGTTCCGCGTTGAGCAAGCCATGTGCCAAAGTCTTTTCGGGCCCTAGATATCACCTTGGGCATCCAATAAGCCTAACAAGTAGGCAGCACAGCCTGATCGTGCCCACTTCTTATGCACATCATGAGGGCAGCGAAGCTCATCTATTCCCGATGCGCGGCATGAACTCAGAGGCTGGCAAGGCTCAGTACTGATCCTGGACGGTTTTGGCACACCGCTTGCTTGGATGGGTGTGAATCCACGAGTTAGGGAGTCTTGGCATGGGCAAGAAAAAACTGGTGATGATCGGCAATGGCATGGCCGGTATGCGGGCCATTGAGGAAATTATCGCGGCGGCCCCGGACATGTTCGATATTACGATTTTCGGGGCTGAGCGCTGGCCGAATTACAACCGCATCATGCTTTCTCCGGTTCTCGCCGGCGATACGACCATCGAAGACATCATCCTCAATGACGAGGAGTGGTATCGAAGTCACGGCATCACGCTTCATCTCGGCAGCAAGGTGGTGGAACTCAATCGCAGCCGGAAATTGGTTCGCGCGGAGAATGGGGTCGAAGCTGAATATGACAATCTCATCATCGCCACCGGCTCCAAGCCCTTCATCATCCCCATTCCCGGTCATGACAAGCAGGGGGTGATGGGCTTTAGGGACATCGAGGACTGCGAAACGATGATGGAGGCGGCCAAGCGCTACAAGAAGGCTGCGGTGATCGGCGGCGGTCTTCTTGGACTGGAGGCGGCCAAGGGGCTGATGAATCTGGGCATGGACGTGACCGTGATCCACGATCAAGCCACGCTGATGAACATGCAACTGGATGAGGTGGCCGGCGAGATGCTGCGCGATGCGCTGGAGCGCCAGGGCATGAAATTCCGCGTTTCGACGCTGACCACGGAGATTCTTGGCGGCGAGCGGGTGGAAGGGTTGCGCTTCAAGGACGGCGGCGAACTGGAGTGCGATTTGCTCGTGATGGCCGCCGGCATTCGGCCGAATATCGAACTGGCCGAGCAGAGCGGCCTGTATTGCAATCGGGGCATCGTGGTGACCGATCACATGCAGACGGTGACCGATCCGGCCGTGTATGCCGTGGGCGAGTGCGTCGAGCATCGCGGCAAGACCTATGGATTGGTCGCGCCGCTCTACGAGCAGGCGAAGGTACTCGCCTACCAGATCACGGGGCAGGGGCTCAGGCGCTATGAAGGCTCGGTGACGTCCACCAAGCTGAAGGTTTCGGGCGTGGATGTGTTCTCGGCCGGCGATTTCATGGGCGGCCCGGGCGCGGACGTGGTGGAACTGCTCGATCGCCACGGAGGCGTTTACAAGAAGCTGGTGCTCGAAGATGACCGCATCAAGGGCGTCGTCATGTTTGGCGATACGGCGGACGGGCCGACGTTCTTCCAGTGGATGCAGGACGGGAAGGATATCTCCGACATGCGTTCCACGCTGCTGTTTTCCGCCTCGGGCTTGGGCGATTCCGGGCATTCCGGCGTGGATCAGGCAGCGCAGATGGCCGATGACACCATCGTGTGCGGATGCAATGGCGTCTCCAAGAAGCAGATCGTGGACGCCATCGTCAAGGAGGGGCTGACGAGCCGCAAGGAAGTGACGGCCTGCACCAAGGCGGCGGGCTCCTGCGGAGGCTGCGCGGGGCTTGTGGATCAGATTCTGGCGGCCACGCTGGGCACGGCCTTCGTGGAGTCCACCGAGGACCCGATGTGCGGCTGCACGGACATGACCCATGAACAGGTCAAGGAGCAAATCCGGCAAAAGCACCTGCTTTCCGTGCGTGAGGTGATGCGAACGCTGGGCTGGGAAGGCGAGGGCTGCCATGTTTGCCGGCCGGCCATCAATTACTACGTCGGCATGTTGTTTCCGGGCGAGGCCGAGGACGATCGAACCAGCCGCATCGCCAATGAGCGCATGCATGCCAACATCCAGAAGGATGGCACGTTCTCGGTGATTCCCCGCATCTACGGTGGAGAGACGACGCCCGATGATCTGATTCGCATCGCCACCATCGCCAAGAAATACAACGTGCCCACGGTCAAGATTACCGGCGGCCAGCGCATTGATCTGCTGGGCGTGAAGAAGGAAGACCTGATTCCGATGTGGCGCGACCTCGACATGCCTTCGGGTTTTGCCTACGGCAAGGCGCTGCGCACCGTGAAGACCTGCGTGGGTTCCGAATGGTGCCGCTTTGGCACGCAGGATTCGACCTCGATGGGCATCCGCCTGGAAAAGGAACTGGAACGCATGTGGTTCCCGGCCAAGGTCAAGCTCGCGGTTTCCGGCTGCCCGCGCAATTGCGCCGAGGCCACCATCAAGGACTTGGGCGTGGTTGGCGTGGAAGGTGGCTGGGAGATCTATGTCGGCGGCAATGGCGGCGTCAAGGTACGCGCCTGCGACCTGCTCTGCATCGTGGAGACGGATGAGGAGGTCATGGAAATCACCAAGGCTTATCTGCAGCACTACCGCGAAACCGGGCGGCACAACGAGCGCACGGCACCCTGGCTGGAGCGCATTGGCCTGGACAAGGTCAAGCAGGCCGTGGTGGAGGATGTCGAGAACCGCAAGGCACTGGCTGCGCGATGCGATGCCTATCTTGCCACGCTCACGACCGATCCCTGGCAGGAGCGCATCGAGCAGGCGGAGCGGTTCAAGGAATATGAACCCATTGAAATTCCCGTGCGGGTGGAGGCATGAGAACGATGAGCGACTGGATTGAGGTCTGCAAGCTGGATGAGATTCCGAAAGGGGCGGGACGTACCGTGCGGACGGCGGATGCAGTGATCGCATTGTTTCGCCTCAGCGATGATTCGGTGCGTGCGGTCGAGAACCGCTGCCCGCACAAGGGTGGTCCGCTGGCCGAGGGTATTGTCTCTGGCCGCGATGTTCTTTGCCCGTTGCACAATCAGCGCATTCACCTGGATACGGGCGAGGTCGCGCCGCCCGATTCAGGTTGTGTGCGCGTGTTTGAAACGAGAATCGAGGACGACCGGGTGCTGCTGCGGGTGGGTGCATGATTCAGCTCAGGCGTAGTGTGTGCTCGTACTGTGGCACCGGCTGCGGCATCCGCCTGGAGGTGCGTGGCACGGAGATCATCGCCTTGGGGGGTGATGAGGGGCACCCGACGAACTGGGGCATGCTCTGCTCAAAGGGGCGCGAACTTCATCATACGATACATACCAAGGACCGTTTGCTGAAGCCGCAGCTCCGGACGGATGTGCGCATGCCGTTTGCACCCGTGGACTGGGATACCGCTCTGGATTTCGCTGCCGGAAGGTTTGCTGACATCATTCGCGAGCATGGGCCGGATGCCGTGGCCTTCTACATTTCCGGCCAGCTGCTGACCGAGGATTATTACGCGTTCAACAAGCTGATGAAAGGCTTCATCGGCAGCAACAACGTGGATACGAATTCGCGTTTGTGCATGTCTTCGGCGGTGGTGGCCTACAAGCGTGCCTTTGGCGCCGATGGGCCGCCCACATGTTATGATGATATTGAACGCGCTGGCTGCTATTTCATCATTGGCGCCAATCCGGCCTGGGCCCACCCCATTCTCTTCAGACGCATGGAGGCGGCCAAGGAGGCCAATCCTGATTTGCGCGTTATCGTTGTGGACCCCCGGCGTACCGATACGGTGTCCATCGCGGACCTCCATCTGCCCATCCGGCCGGGCACGGACATCGCGCTGATGCAGGCGATGCTCAACGTGATGCTCTGGGAAGGCATGGTGGATCGTGCATTCATTGAGCAATGCACCGAGGGTTTTGATCGGGTGCAGGCCGACGCCCGGGCCATGACGCCTGGCAAGGCGGCGGAGATTTGCGGCGTGGACGCGGCGGACATCGTGCGCGCGGCGCACTGGTTTGCTGATAATGACACATTGTCATTTTGGTGCCAGGGACTGAATCAGTCCTCGTCTGGCGTGGACAATGGCAATGCACTCATCAACCTGCATCTGGCTTCGGGGAAGCTCGGTCAACCTGGCAACGGCCCGTTCTCGCTGACTGGCCAGAGCAACGCCATGGGCGGACGCGAGGTGGGCGGGCTTGCGAACATGCTGGCCGCGCACCGGGATTATGCAAATCCCGACCATCGGCGCGAGGTGGCGGACTTCTGGGGCGTGGAATCGGTACCGGACAAGCCCGGCCTGACTGCCACGGAGATGATAGAGGCTCTTGATGAAGGTCGCATCAAGGCCATCTGGATTGCCTGCACCAATCCTTTGGTGTCCTTGCCTGATCTGGACAGGGTGGAGAGGGCCTTGAAACGGGCGGAATTGGTCATCGTGTCCGATGCCTACCATCCCACCGACAGCACCCGCTGTGCGCATGTGCTTTTTCCTGCCGCTGGGTGGGCGGAAAAGAGTGGTACGCTGACCAATTCCGAGCGCTGTGTCAGTCTGGTGCAGCAGGCTGTACCTCCACCCGGCTTGGCACGACCGGACTGGAAAATCGTTGCAGACCTCGCCATTCGTCTCGGAAGCAGAATGGGCCGGGATTGGCGGGATGCGTTTGGTTGGAAACGACCGGAAGATGTGTTCAATGAACATCGGGAACTCACGCGAGGACGCGACCTGGACATCACCGGGCTGAGTTATCGTTTGCTTGCGGAGCATGGCCCGCAGCAGTGGCCGTTTCCGGAAGGCGCGCGGCCCGGCCAGACGCGCAGGCTCTATGCGGATGGGCGTTTCGAAACACCGGATGGCAAGGCCCGTTTCGTTCCTGTGCGTTTCCGTCCGGTGGCTGAACCCACCGATGAAGACTATCCACTGTCGCTGACCACAGGGCGGATTCGCGATCAGTGGCATACGATGACCAAGACGGGCCATGTACCGCGTTTGATGCAGCACATGGCTCGCCCCGTGCTCCAGATGCATCCTCAGGATGCATCGGTGCGGGGACTTGAGGATGATGGGCTGGTCCGGGTCCGTTCCAGGCGAGGAGAAGCCATTGTGCCTTTATCTCTGGATAAGGACATCCGTCCGGGTGTGGTTTTTCTCCCCATGCATTGGGGACAGCTCAATGCCCGGACCGGTCGTGTGAACCGCTTGACGGGCATGTTCGTGGATACATTGTCCAAGCAACCGGAATTCAAGCATTCCGCTGTCGAGGTCGAGCGTTTCGAGCCGACATGGCAGGGCATGATGCTGCTGGCCGGCGAGCGTCTTGAACTGGGACGCGCCATGATCGAGGGCTACACCTATGGCGTCGTTCATTGCGCCGGAGACGATCATCCGGTCACGACCGTGGAACTGGCCTGCGTCAAGCCGCTGACCCGGGAGAAATATCGGCGTCTGGATCAGTTGTTGGAACAGGGGCGGGATATGGAAACCCTGACCTATGTGGACCGCAAGCATGCCATCCATCGCAAGGCATGGCTGGAGGACGGGCGGCTGGTGGCCGTGCGATGGGTGGGCGGCGAGGTGGCCGAAGCGCTCTGGCTGCGCAAGCTGATGCTGGATGGCCGCGATGTCGGAGAGTTGCGGCCGTTCCTGCTCGCGCCCGGCGGGCCGGTGAACAAGGAGGACACGAAGGGTTGCATCGTCTGTTCGTGCAACAATGTGGGCGAGAAGGAGTTGCTGGCGGCCATGCAAGGCGGCGCGGCTACGCTGGATGCGCTGAAATCGGCCACGCTGGCCGGCACGGGTTGCGGTTCCTGCGTGCCGGAGATCAAGAGGTTGCTGGCGCGATGAGGGTGGCGCCCATTCGCTTCTTTTCCCGTCCGCCGACTCCGGGGCTGGTGGATCGCTTTGGCCGCAGGCAGAGCTACATGCGCATTTCCGTGACCGATCGCTGCAACATGCGTTGCGATTATTGCCGGCCGTCGGCCGGAGACTGGAGGAGCGAGGCCCGCGAGCGATTGTTGAGTTTCGAGGAAATCGCTCGCATTGCCCGCGTGGCGACGGAGTTGGGCGTGACGAAAATACGTCTCACCGGCGGCGAGCCCCTGGTGCGGCGCGACCTTCCGCGGCTGGTCGGCATGCTGGTCGGGTTGGGGCGCATTCGGGATCTGGCCATGACCACCAACGGCGCCTTGCTCGCGCGCCATGCCAGGGCATTGGCGGATGCTGGTCTGATGCGCGTCAACGTGAGTCTGGACAGCCTGAACTCCCTGCGCTTCCAGCGATTGACGGGCGGTGAACTGTCCGGGGTGCTGCGCGGCATCGAGGCGGCGCGGCGCGTGGGGCTTGAGCCGATCAAGATCAACTGCGTGCTGATGCGCGGCGTCAATGACGACGAGGCGCCCGCGCTCATGGACTTCGCCGCTCGCGAGGGTCTGACCTTGCGTTTCATCGAACTGATGCCGATGAAGCGAGGGCTGGATTGGAACCGACGTTATCTGGGCATCGATCAATTGCTGCGCCGGGACGAGGTGCGGATGCGTCTGGCCGGCAAGCGCCCGTTGGCGGGCAGCCAGGACGTGGCGCGTTACTGGGCCATGCGGAATGGCGGCATGGTGGGGTTCATCACGCCGATGTCGGCGCGGTTCTGCGAGGGATGCAATCGCCTGCGTCTCACCGCCGACGGCGGCCTGCGCTCCTGCCTGCCCGCCGATGGGCAGCTGAACCTGCGCGATCTGCTTCGCGGAGGATGTACGGACGACGAGATTCGGGCCGTGTTTCTGCGCGCGGCGCTCATCAAGCCCGAAATCGGCATCTACGAGTTCGATGCCGGGGCGGAAAAGCGCTCGATGATTCAGATCGGTGGTTGAACGTGGCGCGATGGGTGAAGCGTGCTGGCATCGGATTCCTGGCCTTGTGGCTGGCATGGCCAGCCGCCGGTCATGCCGGGACGGCAGGGACGATCACCGTGGCCGTCGCATCAAGTTTTTATCCCGAAGCCCGGGCGCGGGCCTCGGGTTTTGAGCAAGAGCGTCATGAACGCGTGCGCTGGGTCGTGGGTTCGAGTGGCCGGCTGTATGAGCAGATTCGGCGAGGTGCGCCGTTTGACCTGTTCATCTCCGCCGATGCCCGCCTGGCCCGACGATTGCATCGGCCGGTTCGCCGCATTGCGCGCGGCTGCGTGGGTTTGCGCCTAGGCAATGAAGTGGCGACCGACGTGCGCGAGGCGCTGGCGGCCCGGCCCGGGCGCATTGCGATTGCCGACCCCCGCGTGGCGCCGATGGGGGCATCTGCGCGTGACGCCTTGGCGCGGCTGGGAGCATGGCCTCGGCTACGGCCGAGACTCGTCTATGCGCGCAATGCCCTTCAGGCGCGCCTGATGGTCGAACATGGACTGGTTGCTGGCGGTTTCGTTTCCGTGGATTGCGAGGGGCCGCATCTGGCTGAGGTGCACTATACCCTCGTGAATCTCTCCGATGCGCCCGCCGTGGCGGCGCTCGGCGCCCGTCTGGCGGAGGATGCCCGATGATGGCTGCGATGTGGATTTCGCTGAAACTGGCGGCGGTGACGACGGTATTGCTGCTGATGGTCGGAGTTCCGCTGGCATGGCTGCTGGCCCGCAGGCGTTTTCGCGGACGGGCGATGCTGGAGGTGATGATCGCGCTTCCGCTGGTGCTGCCGCCCACGGTGCTGGGCTACTACGTGCTGCTGCTGACCGCGCCTGCGGGATTGCTGGGGCGGGCGTGGCAGGCCTTGTTCGACGCGTCGCTCGCTTTCTCCTTTTCCGGCATGGTGGTGGCCTCCCTGCTTTACAGCCTGCCGTTCGCGGTGCAGCCGATGCTGCAGGCGTATCGCGCCCTGCCCGGGCCGTGGCTGGAGCTGGGCCGCATGCAGGGCTTGCAAGGGGCTACCCTGCTGCGCCGCGTCGTATTGCCGGCGTCGCGGCAGGGCATGCTCGTGGCTGCGGGCCTGGTGTTCGCGCACACGATGGGCGAGTTCGGGGCGATCCTGATGGTCGGGGGCTCCATTCCCGGAGAGACGCGGGTGGCGAGCATTGCGCTCTTCGAGTTCGTCGAGATGGGGAACGACCGGGATGCGGCGATGTTGGCGCTGATGTTGCTGGGCGTGTCGGTGCTGGTGCTGTCGCTGGTTTATCGGCGCTCGCCCGCAATGATGGCGGATGTGCGGCCATGAACGAACTGCGAATGCATGCGCATGGCGGCGAAAACGGACTGCGTCTGGAGGCGACGGCATGCTTTGACAACGGCATTGTGCTCATCACCGGAGACAATGGCGCGGGCAAGACGACCCTGCTGAGAGCGCTTGCCGGGCTGCATCCGGCCCGTGGGCTGATTCGCGTGGGAACGGAGACCTGGCTCGATACGGACCGAGGCGTCTGCATGCCTCCGGAACGTCGGCGCGTGGGCTTCGTCTGGGCCGAGACGGTGCTGCTCCCATGGCTGGATGTGGCCGCCAACATTCGCCTGGGTGCGGAGCGCGAGTCCACCGCCTGGTTGGGTGAGGTGTGCATGGCCTTTGAGGTGGATGAACTGCTGACACGCGTTCCGGCTTCCCTTTCGAGGGGCGAGGCCCAGCGGGTGATGTTGGCGCGGGCCTTCTATCGCCGGCCGGCCCTGCTGCTTCTGGACGAGCCGTTGTCCGCGCAGGCCCCAGCCGTTCGCGCCCGTCTGCGGGCGGTGCTTGCCGCGATGCGGGAAAGACTCGGCGTGCCGCTCATTCTGGTGAGCCACGACCCGGACGATGCGTCCATCGCCGATTGGCGCTGGCACATGCGCAACGGACGCTTGATCCATGAATCCGCGGACGGTGCGGCATTGGGGAAAACGACATGCGGAGAGACAGCATGGAAGCAGGGCTGAGCCATTTCGACGAGCAGGGACGGGCGCGCATGGTGGACGTCTCGGCCAAGGACGAGAGCGTGCGATGCGCGCTTGCCACCGGCGAGATCCGCATGCGACCCGAAACGCTTGCGCGCATTCGGGAAGGACGGGTGGCCAAGGGCGACGTGCTGGCCGTGGCCGATGTCGCGGCGGTCATGGCGGCCAAGAAGACCCCGGAGGTGATTCCGATGTGCCATCCGCTGATGCTCTCCGGCGTGGAGGCAGCCTTCTCCGAGCTGCCGGATGGCAGCGGCCTGAAGGTGGCGGTGCGCGTGAAGTGTCGCGGGGCCACGGGCGTGGAGATGGAGGCGCTGACGGCGGCGTCGGCCGCGCTGCTGACGATCTACGACATGTGCAAGGCCGTGGATCGCGACATGACGCTCACGAACATCCGCCTCGAGGAGAAGCGGGGCGGCAAGAGTGGCGACTGGCGTCGGGAGAGTGCCCGATGAGCGTGCGCGTGTTGCTGTTCGGCGCCGTGGCCGAGCGGGCAGGCCGCCGGGAGTTCAGGCTGGACGCGGATGCCGTGGCCGACGTGGCGGATGTCGTGACAGCCGCGGGTTGTCGGGACGAGGAGGCACTGCTGGTGGCGGTGAATCACGACATCGTGCGGGATTGGCGCGTCCGCGTGCACGATGGCGACGAGGTGGCGCTGATGCCGCCGTTCTCGGGGGGCTGACGTGGACGCGGTGCGTGTGCAGGAAGCGGATTTCTCCATCGAGGCGGAGGTGACGGCGCTGCGGCAGGCATCCTCCCGCATCGGGGGCATCGCCACTTTTCTCGGTTGCGCCCGCGACTTCTCCGAGGGGCGGGCGGTGGCGGCCATCACGTTCGAGCAATATGCGCCGATGGCCGTCAAGGCGCTCGGCGCGCTGAGGGACGAGGCCCTGGAGCGGTTCGACATCATTGAGACGCGCATCGTGCATCGCGTGGCGCGCGTGACGCCGGGCGAACAGATCGTGCTGATCATCGTCGGCGCCGAACACCGCGCGCCGGCGTTCGAGGCCTGCCGCTGGTTGATCGACGAGCTCAAGCGGCGCGTGCCCATCTGGAAGCGGGAGGATACCCCGGCCGGCGAGCGCTGGGTCACACCCCATCCATGACGGCGGGCCCGCCCGTGCTGTCCATCGCCGGCTCCTCCGGCAGCGGCAAGACGACGCTGATCGAGCGTCTGCTGCCGGGGCTCGTGGCGTTCGGCCTGCGCGTGGCGACCATCAAGCATGCCCATCACGGCTTCGATCCCGACGCGCCGGGCAAGGATTCGTGGCGGCACCTCGAGGCTGGCGCGCACGGCACTCTGCTCGTCGGTCCCGCGCACATGCGGCTCGTGTGCTCCACGCCTCCACAGCCCTCGCCTGCAAGCCTTGCCGCCCGCTTCTTCCCCGACGCCGATCTGGTGCTGGCGGAGGGCTTTTCGTCCATGCCGGGCGCGAAGATCGAGGTGGTGAGAACGGGGGTGGGGCGCCGTCCGCTCATGGGCGACGGCCTCGTGGCGGTGGCCGCCGACGACCTGGCGGTGGAGGCCGATGTGCCGGTGCTGGATCTGAACGATGCCGAAGCCGTCGCCGCGTTCATCCGCCGCTGGCTGGAAGAGGCGCGGCCATGAGGGGCGCAATCATCCCGAATGCCACGGCCGTCGTCCTCTGTGGCGGCCAATCCCGGCGCATGGGCAGGGACAAGGCCGACGTGAAGCTGGCCGGCCGCTCCCTGCTGGATCGCGCTCTGGATATCGTGCATCCGCTGTTCGCCGAGGTGTTCATCGGCGGGCGCACACCGCGCGCGGGGGTGGATTGCGCCCAGGTGTGGGATGCGCCGGGGGTCGAGGGGCCGATCGCGGGCGTGGCCGCGGCGCTCGCGCGCTCGGAGACGCCGTGGCTGTTCGTGCTCGCCTGCGACATGCCATTCGTTTCCCGCGCCTTGATCGATCGCCTGGCGCGTGCACGCGATGGGCGGCAGGCCGTGGCACCCGTGTGGCGGGGCGTGCCGCAGCCCCTGGTTGCGTTCTATTCGCGGGATGCCCTGGCAGTGGTGGAGCGATGCATCGAGCAGCGTGCGTTCAGCATGATGGGACTGCTGGACGATCTGGACGCCTGCCTGCTGCCGGAATCCGAATGGTCGCGGGGCACCGAACACGAATTGATGGACATCGACACGCCTGATGCGCTGCGGTGGGCGAGAGCGAGGTTCGAGGAGTGAAGAGGATGGGTTATCTGAGCGTTGCGGAGGCGCAGGCCTGCATTCTGGAGTATGTGCGGCCCGTGGGCCGGGAGCGCGTGCCGCTGCATGAGAGTCTGGGGCGCGTGCTCGCCGAGGACGTGATTTCAAACCGGAACCACCCGCCGTTCGACGTCTCCGCGATGGACGGCTACGCGGTGCGCCATGATGACCTGCGGGATGGCCCCTGCGAGCTGGACGTGGTGGATGACATCCGCGCCGGGCACATGCCTCGGGCGAAGGTGCTGCCGGGCAAGGCCGCGCGCATCATGACCGGCGCGCCCGTGCCGGCAGGGGCGGACACCGTGGTGCGCGTGGAGGACACGGAGGAGCCGGCGGAACATCGCGTGCGCATCCTGAAGGCGCCGAAGCCGGGTGCGAACATCCGCCCGCAGGGCGAGAACCTGATGCGTGGCAGCGCGGCGGTGCAGGTCGGCGCGACCATCACGCCCGGCGTGCTGGCGCTGCTGGCGATGGTGAAGTGCCGCGAGGCGACGGTGTTCGGGCGGCCCGAGGTGGCGATCCTGGCCACGGGCGACGAGCTGGAGGCGCTGGACGAGCCGCTGGACGAAACGAAGGTGCCCGATGCCAACAGCCACGCGCTGTATGCCCAGTGCAAGGCCTTGGGCATCGAGGCGCGGTTGCTGGGCATCGCGCGCGACAATCCCATCGAGCTGAAGGCGAAGCTCGCCGAGGGGCTGAACAGCGACGTGTTGCTTGCCTCGGGCGGCGTTTCCGTCGGTCATCACGACTTCGTGCGTCCCGTGCTGGAATCGCTTGGCATCACGATGCACTTCTGGCGCGTGGCGATGCGGCCCGGTCATCCATTGGCTTTCGGCACGGGGCAGGAGAGGCAATGCGTGTTCGGACTGCCGGGGAACCCGGTGTCCAGCATGGTTTGCTTCGAGCAGTTCGTCGCCCCGGCCCTGCGGCGCATGATGGGTCACCGGCGCCTGTTCCGGCAGACGGTCGAGGCGAGGCTTGCGCACCCCTTGCGCGACCGCGCCGGGCGCATGCACTTCGTCCGCGCGCGCATTCATCGGAACGCATCCGGCGGGTTCGTGGCCGAGTCCACGGGCGCGCAGGGCAGTGGGGTGCTACGCTCGATGGCCGAGGCGGACGGCTTCATCGTCGTTCCCGAGGAGGTCGAGGCGCTGCCCGAGGGCGCGACGGTGACCGTTCAGCTTCTGGATGAAATGGCGTGGGCGAAGGAGGCAGGGATATGAGTGGGGAGAAGGCAAGAATCGGGTTCGTGACCGTGTCCGACCGCGCAAGCCGCGGCGAATACGAGGATCTGGGAGGGCCGGCGATGCGCGCGTGGTTTGCGCGCGTGTTGACCTCGCCTTGGGAGGCCGTATCCCGGCTCGTTCCCGACGAGCGGGGCGCCATCGAGCAGGTGCTGCGTGAGCTGGCGGACGAGGCCGGCTGCTGCCTCGTGGTCACGACGGGCGGCACCGGCCCCGCGCCGCGCGACGTCACGCCCGAGGCCACCGAGGCGGTGTGCGAAAAGATGCTTCCCGGCTTCGGCGAGCTGATGCGTCAGGAATCGCTGAAGTTCGTTCCGACCGCCATCCTCTCGCGGCAGACGGCGGGGGTTCGCGGAGCGTGCCTGATCATCAATCTGCCGGGCAAGCCCTCGGCCATTGATGACTGCCTGAACGCCGTGTTCCCGGCGGTTCCCTATTGCATTGATTTGATCGGCGGGCCGTACCTCGAAACAGATCCGGATCAATGTCGGGCTTTCCGTCCCAAGCACGCGACTAATGGAGATGAAAAAAGGGCTCACGGTGTGATGCCGTAAGCCCTTGATAAATTTGGTTGC
>WFOK01000022.1 GCA_015488115.1 Mariprofundaceae bacterium | reverse complement strand
TGCCTACGGCGCACTTTCACTCAGGCCCGTATACGGAAAAAGGCCTCAGACACTGGCAGGCATACACGGAGAAGATGATCCGGCACATGCAGGCACGCCTGGAAGAGATGAAAACCGCGCTGTCATCGCATCATCCATGCGGAACCACGCGTATGGGTGATGACCCACGACGCGCCGTGGTCGACAGGCACTGCCAAAGCCATGATCACCCCAATCTGCATATTGCCAGCACCAGTGTGTTCCCCACGATGGGTACGGCCAATCCCACGCTGACGCTGGCTGCGCTCAGCCTACGCCTGGCCGACCGACTCAAGAAACGCTGAGGCCATGGACCGCTTTTGCGGTCCATGGCCAGCGGAGCAAAAGGCTAAAACAGCGGCTGCACCCCATAGGGAGCATGATCCATTCTCAACGTGCCCTGCCGCGGATCGAAGTTCCATGTCAGATACAGCAAATAGGCCAGATCCTTGGTCGCGAAGGGCTGTCCAGCCTGTGAAAAGCTGCTGCGGGCATAGCTGACCTCTCCTCCCAACTGGGCATGCTCGCTGAGCTCGACAACGGCCGTGAAGCGCAGGTTGTAAACCCAGTCGGAAACCCGGCCGCCCGGATAGAAGACACCCTCGATGGTCGGCACGCCCGGCGTGAACGGCAGCATCGGCGAAGCATTGTGCCTGTGCTGGTGCTTGCCGACAAAGCCATTGAACATGTAGTTGACGACCTCGCCCTCATGGGACTCGGCAAACAGGTTTACGCCCGTGATCAATGACCACTGCGGACTGAAATAGCCGCCGTGGCCATAGGTGAAGTGGTCCTGATCCTGCTTGTAGTGTTCGTACCGAATCTGCGGACCAACGCTGACCAACGCGCCCCAGGGCAGGCTCACGTCAAAGCTCCAGGGCAGGGTCAGCCCAACGAAATAGTGGTTGTTCGTCTTCACGCCCACGCCATTGAGCACCTCGGCCCCGACCTCGTAATAGATGCCCAGACCGGTGCGCTCATCAAACGTGGCCGGGATATCGTCATACAGACCATGGTAGCCGCGAAGGACAAGCCCGTTTTTCGACACCCTGCCCCAGTACCTGCCTGTATAGGGATCGAGCAAGCCGACATAGGGCAGCAGCTTCTCCCGGTGCGGCTGACGGTAAAGCTCGCCCTGGGCAAAGCCCTTGTCATACTGATGAACCAGGCCCAGCCGCCCCTTCCAGGTGGCCCGAAGGCCTGCGCCGATGAAGCCCTGGCCCACGCTGGCGTAATAGCTGTCCCAGCCCTCGTTGCGATACTCCAGATCCCATTCATACCCGTTCAGGTAGGTCGGAATCGCATTGGCCGGCACGAGCAATGGCACGGGCAGCGCCGGTAGCGTGCCGATGCTCACTGCCTCGGCCAGAGGCGTTCCTGCGTCGATGAACGTACGCTCGACACGCACGCGCAGCGAATGCGTCCTGTCGAAATAGTAGCCTCCCTCGCCAAAGAACTTGCTCAGCTTCATCGTGTGAATCATCGGCTGGGCATTGAGCGCAGAGCGGATGCGGTTCATGCCGCCGAATCGCACATAGGTCGAGTCCACATTCCGCAACGAGGCATCATAACCCTCGTCGACATCCTGGGCTGCATGGAACAAATCCCGCCCGAAAAGCTGCGCCGCCTCGCTGCTGCGCTTGATGCCCTCTTCCTTGGCCAATTCCCCGCGCAGCGGACCGCCAAGCTCGCCGGCCAGGTCCCTTGCCCGATCCTGCTTGCCCTGACGTTGCAGGCTCAGGTAAAGACCTTGGGCGTGATTCTCGCTCGGATGTGCACGGTACAGGCCTTCAAACAACTGCTCCGAATCCGCATAGTTCCCCAGTTGGAAATGCGCCCAGGCCAGTGCTTCTCGCTCACCTTCATCCAGCGGGCGGATCTTTTCCAGGGCCTGCAGCGACTCGGCCTGGCAGGCATAATCCTTCAGATCACCACAGGCGGCCGCCTTCAAGGGCAGGATGTCCGCCTGCATGTCGTGCTGCTCGATCCGCCCCTGTTCGGCCTGGATCAGATCCAGGGCCTCCCGCGAACGATGCAGACGATGGAGGCAGAGGATTTCGCCCTTCAAGGCCTCATCATTGTCCCGCCATAAACGGCTCTTGCGAAATAGCTCGAGCGCATGTTCGGGCTTCCCGTGCTCCAGATTGGCCCAGGCCAGCGTATTGGCCACGGACGGATCCTTCGACTGCAGCAAAACCGACTCCTGCTCGGTCAGCCTGGCCAGCTCCTCGGCCGTCGGCTTGCCTCTCAGCGCGCTGCCGACGGCAATCGCCGCCATGCGTGATTTCGCCTTGGCCGACATCGGCTTCTTGCTCGCCCTGATGTACAGGCGATGGAATTCGGTTTCCGTCAGCCTCGATGCGGCATGATCCAGCGCCTCGACCCGCTGACGTTCGCCGCACTGCGCGATGACGGCATCATAAACCCTCCTGGCATCATGGATGCGGTGCTGATGCACATAGGCATCCGCGAGAGCCAGACGACGATAGTTGTGCTCGCAGTCGAACCTAGCAGGGTAGCGCTTCGCGGCTTCGACGACCTGAGACCAGCGCCTGCGCTTCTGCCCCTCTCGAATCAGATAGTCGGCATGATTGTTTTCCAGCACTTCCACGAGCTTGTCCGCTGGCTTCCACTGTGGATGCTCGGCCTTGATCTTGTCGATCGTTCGGTAGGCCGAATCGAATTGCTCATTGCGGATCAGTGCCCAGATCACGCCTTCATCGATGATTTCCTTGCCTTGGACGGATTTCACGGCCTCGGCAGCGCGCGGAGCGGGCTTTTCTTCGGCCTTGCTCTGGCCCCGCGTCGGCTTGACAATCGATCGCGTCGTGCGCTGGACATCGATGTTGGAAGAACGGTTCGTGCTCTTCACGGTCACCTGCTGATCGGCCGCCTGCGCGGGTGCCGTAGCGGCAAGCATGCCGACCAGAGCGGCAGCCGCGGCAAGATGCTTGATGTTCATCATAGACTTCATCCCCATTCCCTCATTGTTCATTCGTCAAATCGAACTCGTACCAAGCCAGCCTGACGAGCAGGTACAGGCTGGCATCGTAATAACTTGGCTCCTGCCCCCAGTCCATGTTGGGCACGGTGCTCTCATGCCCGCTAACATGCTCGCACAGCTGCCAAATGGCGCGCACGGCGGATGGCCCTTCTCGCAAATGCACGAAGCCACTGGTCAGATCCACCAAGTCCGGCTGCAGCTCCCGCATCGAAAACTGCCGCCACAGCCTGATATAGGCATCCAGCAGGTCGCGCTCGCCCACCCAGGACGCATACAAGGGTATGCGCACCGCATCATATCCGAAATAAGGCCTGCGTTCAGCCCAAGGGCGACCTCCCTGCCGCAAATCGACCCAGTCCGGAGCCAGATGCCATGGACCCGTCGCGCTGCTCTCGATCAGGAACACGCCATTGGCATACAAGGCCTGCCAGTCGACCGAAGTATCAAGGTCGGCAAACTCGCGGAAGGCCGGCAGCACGAAATGCGAGGGATTGAGCACCAGCTTGTCGCTGGACAAAAAGCCCTGCTGACCGGGAAGCAGATACACCCTGCCGTTGACGCGAACCTGAAGCGACGCCAAGGACTTCAGGATCTGCCTTCCCGCAATCTCATAGGCATTATCGGACCAGTGGCGGGCGGCCCGCAACAGGGCCCAGGCAATGAGCACATCCCCGTCAGTAGCATTGTTCGTGTCCGCCACCTGACCGGTCTCGGCATCCCACAACCAGGCGAACAGATAATCGTTTCGGACCTGAAGATGGCTGCGTGTCCATTGCCAGATCCGGCGGAACGTTTCCGCATCGTCGAAGGCAACGGCCAGCAGCATGCCGTAACCCTGGCTTTCCGAGTGCGACACCCCCTGCTGGGCATCATCGATGACGCGCCCATCATCCATGATGAAGCGCGCCTTGTACGCGACCCAGTCATGCGCGTCCGGAGCCGGAACCGATGTCGGCCCCGGCCCACAGGAGACCAGGGCCAACATTGCCGCGGCCCCCGCCATCAGGCGCCTCCCCCACATGCAACCGGCCTCATGGCTCGATATGCGGATGCACCTGGTGACGGTACATGATGAGCAGCGCCCTCGTCAGAATGGCCATGAAGACGAAGACGATGAACAGCACGATCAGCAGGAAGACAGGGTACTGAATCGCGAAGTACGTGATCCTCTCCAAGAAGGGCATGCTGCCGATATGGTAGGTATGCGACCCGACCTCGGCCGACCAAAAATCCGGTCTGCCCTGCTCGATGGCCGTTCCCCAGAGAAGCAGATCGCCGTGAGAATCCTGCATCTGCGGCCACAGTCGAATCAGGCTGTGGATCGCATCCACAAGCTGTTCCTGGCTGTCGGAAACCAGCAGGGTCATCGTCCCGTTGTCCACGCGCGGGTTTTCGAACTGCATCATGACGCCCTGATTCTTCAGGCTGAAGGACTGCTGGATACCCACGCTGTGATACCGCGGACCTTCCACACCCGACTCATATTCCGAGCCTTCGAGCAACATGTTCAGCTTCTTGCGCCATGTCAGCGGGTCGTGCCCCAGCACGCTCGGATTGGCCAGGCTGGGATGGTTCACGAAGCCCTTCCTGCCCAGGTGAACAGGAGCAGCCTCCCAGATGCGGTCATCGATGTTGGAAAACACGTCCATACGGATGACATTGGTCGCGCCCATATCCGTGTTCGACACGGTCAACGACTGAATCGGGCTGCCCTTGAGCTGACCGAGCTTGGCTGCCAGCGTCCATGCACTGGCCAGCATATGGGGCTTCAGGTTCGGAATCTGGATCACGGGCGTGTCGCCCAAGTCACCCAGATAGGGATACCCCGTATTGACGAGATAGTTCAGATCGGGCATGGCCACATAGTGCGAGGTTTCAGGGATCGTGAACGTTGAATCATCAAACAGGGTCATGAGCAGATTGTCCGTGTTGCCCGTCGTGCAGTTCGTGCCCGTGTTCGCCCGCATGCGGCTTTCAAAGCGGAACTCGTTCAGGCCTGGTCGGAACGCATGCAGGGGAATCCAGATGCGATAGTCCCGGACCAGCAGACCGCGAGGGTCGGAAAGCGAGATACCGCGCAAGAACTGCCCGTTGTGATACACGTTCAGCACCGAATCCGGACGCAGGGCCGCGCCATAGCTGAAGTGCAGGCGCATCTCGACCTGGGCATGCGTCTTGGCGAACAAATCCGGAGGCAGCCACAAGGTCACGGTGGCCGCATCCTGCAGCCCCTTCAGGGTTGTCGTATGGAAGCCCAGGTCGGCGAAATTGTATTCCCGCCCCTCCTGCACCGCATGGCGGGAGGAATAGGCCATGGCGCTTGGAACCTGCACGTCGAAGACATCCATGGTCGCCTCATCGGAAAGCGGCAGTGTGGCCCACGCAAACGCGGAGGCGGCCTTGACCACATCCTGCTTGGTCTTGCCCAGCACGGCGAGCAGGAAATGCCCCGGATCATTCTGCCTGGCGCGCACCAGGATATGTCCCCTGGCACCGCCCTTGGGCTCGATCGGGCCAAGCATGGCTTCAGCCTCCTCATAGGTGCCAAAGACCACCAGATCATGCCCGATGGCCGTGCTGCCCACGGTCTGCCCGAGCTCGGCGCTGTCGATGATGACATGTTGCTCTCCGGCGCGATTGGCCAGGCTCTCGGCAAGCAGGGTGCCCGCATGCAGATGCTCTGGCGATTTGCTCAGCGGCACCATGGTCACATGCAGATCGCTCCAGTCGAGTGAGGAAAGCAGATTGTCGAAGCTGCGCAGGGTCGGCTGAACGGGACGCATCTTGCCCTCGAGTTCGATGTAGGATGCTTCCATGTCCACCATGGTCCACAACTCCGGACTGCCCGGGTCCTCGCATTCGGAGAGATAATGTTGCGAGACATCGATCGTGAACTGGTTCTGGCCGCTGGTCACGAGCTCGAGCGGCACGGTGACATCGATCATGCCATCAGGAAAGGAAGGGTCCAGCGGCGCTTGGGCGAACACGCCCCCGTTCCAGCGCAGACGCATCTGCGAGCGTCCCTTGAGCAGGGCATTGGAGTTCGTGAACACGATATGTGCCTTGATCTTCGAGGGCTCGATCCGATAGGAAACGGGCACATTGATGGCATAGGTGGCCTCGGACTGGCGAAGCACGATGAAACGGCGCGCATGGTTGCGGATGAAATCGCGCATGCTGCGGCGGACGCTGACCGCCTTGAGCTCCTGGGCCGGCACATCGGCGGGCACATACACGCGCTTGGGCTTGACAGGCTGTTTCTTTGCGGCCTTTGCAGCAGGCTGCTTGTCTTCGGCCCGGGCCTTCTTCGACTCGGCCTGCTTGGAACCCTCGTTTCCGGCCGACCCTGGCTGAGCCACGGCCTTCTCCGTCGCTAGCTTGGCCGGCGCCTTGACCTCAGACTCCTGGGCCGCCCCCGGGACCTTCTTGTCGGCAGCAGCCTTTGCCGCGGTCTCGGCCTTCTTGACCGCGGATGTCTCTGACGCCATAGCTGCCGGGGAAGCTTTTTCGGCCGGCTGCATGCTTGCGGCCGCTGCCGGCGCCGGGCCGCTGGGTGCATCAGCGCTGTTTGCGCAACAAGGCCATGCGAGCAACGCGCATGCGATAATTCCGATCTTCCAGTGATGACTCATGCTTTCCCCTCCTGAACAGCTTTTGGAGCCTTTTTCCTCTGCAACAGCAACTTGAAGGCCAACAGAACATGATGAAGCCCCTTGAAGGCCATGGCAATGTGCACAAGGCCAAGGTAGGCCGCGCGCGTGACGAACACCATGCCCTGCATGATGCGCGAATGCTTGTTGCGGCTCTTGAGCATTTCACGCCAACGGCTCGAATTTCCATACACATAGGATATCACGGCCAGGCGCTGCGTTTCGTCCTCGTAATCAAACTTGACCGAAACCAGCAGATGCTCCTTCTTCTTGTCCTTTTGCGTACGCACGGACACGACCTTGAAGCCCACGCGACTCAGATTGTCCAGCACCCTGGTCAGGGACAGCTCGTCGCTGGCGATATGGCTTTGCGCAAACTCCAACTGTCCTTCCTTGGCATCAAGCCTGCCCATCCAGCCGGGCAGCTTCAGCAGGGCGCCATCCTCGGTCATGTCGATGATCTCGCAGGGCATGAACTGCTCACCGAACTTGACCTTGCCCATCTCATGGATGGGCACCCTGGGCCGGGCGCGCACCTGCCTGCGCTCGATCAACACGCCGAGCGCAGCCAGCGTGAAGATCATGTTGTAGAGATTCCATCCCATCGAGAACGTCACCGAATTCAGTGTCGTCGGATCGGTCGAAAGCTGGTAGTAGCCGGCACCCATGGCGATGAATTGCAACCCGATCAGGACATAAAAGCGCGGGGCCAGGTAGGAAAGCTTGTCATACTCCAGCACTTCGCCCTTCGGGGTCACGATGAATGGCTCATGCTTCGGAAATAGCAAGGTCTTGATCACGTTCTTGACCAGGAACACGGCCGTCAACGTTTCATAGATCTCGGAGACAAACAGCCATCGGACCCGTCCATAAAGCATGTTGATGACCAGTCCGAGACCGATCAGGTAGGGCACCATGTAAAGCAGAATCTCAATCGGCGGCGCCGCGAACAGCGTGATGCCGCCAAGCAGCGCCAGCAGCGGCGATACGATGAAGATGATGCGCGCGATGGAAAACAGCCAGAACAGGATGCAATTCATGTAGCAGACCCGCTGGGCGATGTTCAACCCGCGCACGAACAGCGGGTTCTTCTCCCACAGCAGTTGCGTCATGCCCGTACCCCAACGCTGCCGCTGATGCACATAGGCCTCGGTACTCTCGGAGTTCAGCCCGCAAAGCATCGGCTGATGCAGATAGGCGGCCTTCCAGCCGCGCCTGGCCAGCTCGATCGAGGTCTCGGCATCCTCGACGATCGTGTCCGTGAGCATGCCGCCGACATCCTCCAAGGCCTTGCGACGCATGACCGCGCCCGAGCCGCAAAAGAATCCAGCATTCCAGTTGTCCATGCCGCGCAGGTTCATCGTGTAGAACATTTCGGCCTCATTCGGAAACTCGCGGTCGGCCCGCAGGTTCTTCTCGAACGGATCCTGGTTGATCACGAAATGAGGGGTCTGCACGAAGGCCTTCTTTTCGTCGGCAAGCAGGGTGCCGATCGTGTTCTTCAGAAAATCGTTCGTCGGAATGTGATCAGCATCGAAAATGACGATGAATTCGCCATCGGTCCTTGCCAGGGCGGCATCGATATTGCCCGCCTTGGCGTCCCGGTTGTCCTTGCGCGTCAGGTAGAAACAGCCCACCTCGAAGCACAGGTCCTGCAGCTCCTTGCGCCGGAGCCGGGCCTGCTCCCCCTTCTTGCCTGGCTGTTCGCACTTGGCCTGGGTGCCGCCATCATCCAGCAGATAGACCCTGAGCTTGTCACGGGGATAGATCATGTCCGTGGCAGCCAGCAAGGTCGTGCGCAACAGTTCGGGATCCTCGTTATAAGTGGGCACGAACACGTCGACCGTAGGCAGATTCGGATCCTTCAAATCAATGGGCTGAGGTTCGCGCCGCAGGGGATGAAGATTGACGAAGGCGCCGCTGAAATACAGTGCAACGGCTAGACATTCGGCAAACAGCAGCGTCAGGGCACAGGTGACCGACAGGGTGTCCTCATACCAGGGAATCGAATACTCGAAGCGCCAAATGATGTAGCGTACGGCCATGAAGCCTGCAATAACCATGAGCAGCAGGCGCGAAAGCCTGAGCGTGTAATGATTGTCCAGCGTATGCACATAACGCCACCAGCAGATCACCATGACAAGCACGCACATGACCGCAAGAATCAATTGCTCGGAAAGGTAAAGGTCAACCCCGGCGATATAGACCAGCAACGCGGCGCCGGGGGCCCAGATAAAGAACGGCATGTGCCTTTTGATCGTATGAAGCAATCGCCCAAACACGTCGATTCCCCTCCTGGCCCTGTGATCCAGGTCACAATTCTGGAACAAGTAAAGCACAGAATCCCGGCTTGTCAAACTTTCCCGCCCAGAAAAATCAAAAAGATAGACGAAACTGCTCAAGCGATGGCTTGGGATTTTCGCATTTCCTCATGGAAGGCGCGCTTGCATGCGCAGGCGGCCAATCTTACATTCCCGGCCATGGAACTCCGTGAGGCCATCCTGCGCCGCAAGTCCGTTCGGGCCTATGTCGACAGACCCGTCTCCCGCGCCCAGATCGAGAAGCTGCTGGATCTTGCCCGACATGCGCCATCCGGGGCGAACACGCAGCCCTGGCTCGTAGCCGTGGTGACGGGACGCAAGAAACAGCGGCTGCAACGGCGATTGACCCGGGCCTTCGAGCAGGGAGAACCGAGCCGCATGGACTATGCCTACTACCCTGACAACTGGCCGTCTCCCTACCGCGAGCGGCGCTTTGCCTGCGGCATGCAGCTCTACCGGGCGTTGAACATCCAGCGTGGAGACATTGAGCTGCGCCGCGCCCAATGGGCCGCCAATTACAGGGCGTTTGACGCCCCGGTCATGCTGTTCTTCTTCGTCGATGGACGACTGGCCAGGGGATCGTGGATCGATTATGGCATGTTTCTGCAGACCCTGATGCTGGCCGCCGTGGACGAGGGGCTGTCCACATGCCCCCAGGCCGCGCTGGCGGAATATCCCGACATCGTCCGGGATGAGCTTGGCTATGATCCGCACCTGCTCCTTCTGTGCGGCATGGCGCTGGGCTACGAGGATCCGGCTGCGCCAGCCAACAGCTATCGAACACCCCGCGAAGACGTGCATGCGTTCACGCGCTTTTTCGACTGAACAGGAGAACCCACCATGAACAAGCGACTGCGCATAGCCGTGATGGCCTCCGGCAAGGGAAGCAACCTTGAGGTCATCATTGATGCCGCCCAACAAGGCAAGTGCCCGGTGGACGTGGCCATGGTCCTGTCGGACAGGCCTGAAGCCGGTGCCCTGGACATAGCCAGGCGATCCGGCATAGAGGAGGTCGTTCATCTGGATCCGAAGGCCTTCCCGGACAGGGCCAGCTTTGATGCGGCATGCGCCGAGCGCATCGAGGCCACCGGCTGCGAATGGATTGTCCTCGCCGGCTACATGCGCATCCTGTCATCCCATTTCGTGCGCAGGTTCCCCGGGCGCATCCTGAACATCCATCCCTCGCTGCTTCCGGCCTTTCCAGGGGCCCATGCGGTCGAGGATGCCCTGGCTTATGGCGTGAAGCTTACGGGTTGCACCGTACACCTTGTGGACGAAGTGCTCGATGGGGGACCGATCCTGGCCCAGGCTGTGGTGCCCGTCCATGAAGACGACGATCGCGACACGCTGCATGCACGCATCCAGGAACAGGAACACCGATTGTATCCCGAAACCTTGAAGCGCATCGCCGAAGCGGGCTTCACGCTTGAAGGCCGTCTCGTGCGCTGGAACAAGCCGGATTGAACCGCTCCGCCAGGCCGGCATGTCGGAGCAGGGCATCAACGCTCGGCATGCGTCCCCGGAAGTCCACAAAGGCGTCCATGATGTCCCGACCTCCACCGCAGGCGAGAATGCATCGTCTGAAGCGGTCCGCCGTCTCGGGATTGAGCACGCCGTCTTCCTCGAAGGCCGAGAAAGCGTCGGCGGAAAGCACCTCAGCCCATTTGTAGGCATAATACCCCGCAGCGTAGCCGCCGGCAAAGATATGGGAAAAGCTGCATTCAAACCGATTGAATGAAGGCGGCTCAAGCACGGCAACCTGCTTGCGTACCTGCGCCAGAATCCCCCGAACCGTTCCCCCGTCAGCGCCAAAATGCATATGCAGGCGCAGATCGAAAAGGGCAAACTCGATCTGACGCAGCATCTGCATGGCCGACTGGAAATTCCGCGCGGCAAGCATGCGCTCGAACAGCTCATCCGGCAGAGGCGCCCCGGTCGCGACATGCCGGGCCATCATGTCCACGACCGGCTTGTGCCAGCAGAAATTCTCCATGAACTGACTGGGCAATTCGACGGCATCCCAGGGCACGCCGCGAATGCCGGACACGTCATAATCACTCATCTCCGTCAGCATGTGGTGCAGTCCATGCCCGAATTCATGAAACAGCGTGATGACCTCATCATGGGACCACAAAGCGGGTTGACCGCCAGTCGGGGACTCGAAATTGCACACGATGTAGGCCACGGGCAGTTGCAACGTTCCATCCGGATAGCGCATGCGCGCAAGACATTCATCCATCCATGCCCCACCACGCTTGTGGGGACGCGCGTAAAGATCAAGATAAAAGCCAGCCAGCGGCCGGCCCTGTTGAAACACGCGATAGAAACGCACATCAGGATGCCAGACGGGGGCCTCCGCATCCTGTCGGATCGTCAGGCCGTAGAGCCGCTCCACCAGCGAAAACAGCCCTTCAAGCACCCGAGGCTCGGGAAAATAGGGCTTCAGATCCTCCTGGGAAATCGCATGGAGATGTCTGCGAAGATGCTCGGATGCAAAGGGGATATCCCAGGCATGAAGCTCTTCCAGGCCCAGCTCGTCACGTGCAAACAAACGCAATTCGGCCAGCTCGCGTTCGGCAAACGGCCTGCTGCGAGCGGCAAGATCAAGCAGAAAGGACTCGACCTGTTGCGCATCTGAAGCCATCTTCGTCGCCAGGGAACAGGCCGCATAATGTGGAAAGCCAAGCAGTCGGGCCGCCTCCTGCCGCAAGCACAGGATCTCTTCGATCAACGGGCCGTTGTCCAACGCGCCCTCGGAAGCTCGCGTCACATGGGCCCGGTACATGAGCTCCCGCAGATCTCGCCGCCGTGCATGCTGCATGAATGGCACATAAGACGGGGCATCCAGCGTGAACAGCCAGCCCCCCTTGCCTTGGGCGGCGGCTCGTTCGGCCGCCGGCACCAGCACGGACTCCGGCAGACCTTCTACATCCCGCCGATCCGTCAAATGCAGACTGAAGGACCTCGTGGCATCCAGCACATGCTGCTCAAACAGGGTGGCCAGCTCGGCCAGGCGCATCTGAATGGCGCGGAAGCGCCGCCGTTTCTCACCCGAAAGCCGCGCACCCGACAGCTCGAAATCGCGCAGCGTGTGCTCAACCACGCGCCTCCTTGGCTCCGGCCAGGACTGGAAGCCTGCGCTTTCCCGCAAACGGCTGATGGCGGCAAACAGCGACCGGTTCTGCCCCAACTCGCTGCGCCACTCGGCCATCATGGCCACGCCCTTGCGGTGGACATCGCGCAAGTGCTCATCATCCATGACCGCATTCAGATGGGCAATCGGCCCCCATGTACGATCAATACGCTCCTCGATGAGCGATAATGGCAACATCAGGCTTTCCCAGCATGGCTGCTCCTGGGTACACAGCGCCGCAATCTCGGCACGCGCCTGGCCAAGCACCCGTTCCAGCGCCGGCAATACATGCTCCGGCTGAATGGCATCGAAAGCCGGCAAGGCATTGGGCCTGGGATGGAGCAAGGGATTCTGCTGAATGGAAGAAGCCGATTTCATGACGCAGTTATGGGCCCACTGCGGGAGACACCGCGAAAAAAGCGGGATGACCCCGCCTTTTTCGTGACTTCTTGCTGCTGCTGGCCCAAGGATGGCAGACCCGCGGCAAGCATGATGTGACCAAGCTCACGCTTCATGCGGGGCATACAGGGCCTCAAGAATGGACCTTCCACCCTGGTCGAGAATGGCTTCGGCAAGCCTGATGCCGAGTGCCTCGGCCTGATCTGCCGGACCGCTGATCTCGTCCCTGATCAGGCGGCTTCCATCCACCTCTCCAACCAAGCCGCGCAGGTTCAGCGTCTCCCCATCAAGCACGGCATGAGCGGCAATCGGCACCTGACACCCTCCCTCCAGACGGGCCAGGAACGCGCGCTCGGCCTTCGTCCTCACTGCCGTCTCGGGGTCATTCAGACGGTCGACGAGCGCATTGATGGCCTCGTCCTCATCACGCGTCTGAATGCCCAATGTTCCCTGAGCAACCGCGGGCATCAGCACATCGGCATCGATGAACTCGTGCATTTGCGCCTCCATGCCCATGCGTCTTACGCCGGCCGCGGCCAGGATGACGGCATCCACCTCCGTGCCAAGCTTGCCGAGCCGCGTCTGGATGTTGCCGCGGATGGAAATGAAGGAAAAACCCGGAAACCGTTGTCTGAGCTGGGCGATCCTGCGCAGGCTGGAGGTTCCGATCCGTGCGCCCTCGGGCAGGGAGTCCAGACCGCCCCCCGTAACTGTCGCCACGGCATCGCGCGGGTCCTCGCGGACCGGATTGGCCCGAATGCTCGTGCCAGCCGGCAGGGCCGTGGGGACATCCTTCATCGAATGAACCGCTATATCCGCGCGACCGTCCAGTAGCGCCTGATCGATCTCCTTCGTAAACAGTCCCTTGCCGCCCACCTTGGCCAGGGGTACATCCAGGATCTTGTCTCCCCGCGTGACAATCTTGACCAGCTCGGTCGTCACGGAAGGATCAATCTCCCGGAGCCTCCGGGCCACGTACTCGGCCTGCCACAGGGCCAGCGGCGAACGTCGGGTGGCAATACGAATATGAGTCACGAACTCTCTCCTTTTGGATTCAGCAGCATGGCATGGAACCCTGCATCAGGCAAACTCGGGCAGCATGTTTGCGGGAAACACCGGCCCGTCGACGCAGACACGCCGATAATGCTCCCTGCCCTCCTCCAGCGTCTTGACGACACAGCCCGCACAGCCGCCCACGCCACAGGCCATGAACTCCTCCAGACTCAGAAAGGCCGGCAGATCAAGCTCCCTGCCCAGTCTCGCCACGGCGTGCAGCATGGGATGGGGGCCACAGGCCAGCAACACGCATCTGGAACGCTCGGCTTCATCAAGGGCCATCAGATATTGCCGGGCCAGCTCCGGCACATGCCCCTCGAAACAGCCGTAGAGCCCGGCATTGGAGGCCAGACGGCAGGGAATGCCCCGGTCCTCGAGCGAGGCGATGGAAAGGATTGCGTTGCCCTGGACGCCCGGCAACAGCATTGTGGACGGCCTGAGGGCAAACGGAAAGGCCACCTCGGAACCGGCAAACAGCACGCAGTCGGCGAATCCAACCAGGCGCACGGCAGCGAAGATCATGGGCGGGATGCCCACGCCCCCACCGATCAGAACATAGCGGGAACCCGCATCACCGAGGTCAAATGGTCGCCCGATCGGGCCCAAGACGGACAACTGCTGGCCGACCTGGCACGCCGCCAGAACCCGCGTGCCCTCGCCCACGACCTTGTAGAGCAGGTCCACGGTTCCCTTTTCTGCGTCGGCAAGCATGATGGAAACGGGCCGCCTGAGCAGGTGGCAATCCGAGACGCGCACATGCACGAACTGCCCGGGCAGGGCATGTTCGGCTATGGACGGGGCCTCAAGCCTAAGGATGTGCTGATCTCCAGCATGATGGGCATGCGCGACAATCCTGGCTTCGCATTCGAACACGCGGTTCCGATGAGGCGGCAAGCAATCAGACAAGGATCTTTCCACCTTCAAACACAAGCCGGCCGCGCTTGATCGTATGGGTGACCCGGCCCTGCATCACCTTGCCATGCCACGGCGTGTTCTTCGACTTGGAAAACAGCCGCTCACGCTCCAGCGTCCATGTCGCCTCCGGATCGAAGATGCAGATGTCCGCCACGGCCCCCTCCGCCAATGTACCCGCCTCCAGCCCCAGGAGCCGGGCCGGATTCACGGTCATCTTGGCCAAAAGATCCGGCAATGACAGCGCGCCATCACGCACAAGCTGCAGCGACACCGGCAGCATTGTTTCCAGACCGACGATACCGAATGCTGCGCAGGAAAGACCGCAGCGCTTATCATCAACATGGTGGGGCGCGTGATCGGTCGCGATGACTTCGATCGTTCCATCCCGCAACCCCTCGATCACGGCCAGGCGATCTGCCTCGGTGCGCAGCGGCGGGCTCATCTTTGCATCGGCATTGTATCCAAGCACCTCGTCCTCGGTCAGCGCGAAATGGTGCGGTGCCGCCTCGGCGCTTACGCGCAAGCCTTCATTGCGGGCCTGGCGAACCAGGCTGACGGCCCCGGCCGTTGAAATATGCGCCACATGGTACCTGGCACCGGCGCAACGGGTCAGCATGATGTCCCGGGCGATCATTGCATCCTCGCCTTCGGGCGGCATGCCCGATACGCCGAGCTGCGTGGCCACCCATCCCTCGTTGATGGCGCCTCCCTCGGTCAACTGCTTGTCCTCGGCATGCTGGATGACCAGAAAATCGTAGCTGGATGCATATTCCAGCGCCTTGCGCATGACCCCGGCATGCCAGACCGGCATGCCGTCATCGGAAAAGGCCACGGCTCCGGCGCGCGCCAGCTCCCTCATCTCGGTCAATTCACGCCCCTCCAGGTTGCGCGTGACGGCAGCAATCGGGTGTACATCGCACAACCCGATCGCTTTCGCGCGCGCCTTGACCTGCATGATGACGCCGGCATGGTCCAGGCGCGGACGGGTATTCGGCATGCAGCACATCGAGGTCACGCCGCCGGCCACGGCCGCCCGCGAACCGGATTCGATGTCCTCCTTCCACTCCTCGCCCGGTTCGCGCAAATGGACATGCATGTCAACCAGCCCAGGACAGACCACGGCGCCATCGGCATCGATCTCTTGTCTGGCCCAACCCTCAAAACGACCCATGCCCGCGATCCTGCCGTCCTGAATCCAAAGATCGGCTGTTTCATCGCGACGCGCGGCCGGATCGACAATCCTACCGCCACGGATCAGCAGATCGCATGCCCTCATGCTTCCTCTCCCCCTCCGCACAGGGCCGTCAACACGGCCATGCGCATGGCCACGCCATGCTCGACCTGGTCAAGGATCCGGCTGGCTGCAGAGTCGGCCACGTCACTGGCTATCTCCACGCCACGGTTCATGGGGCCCGGATGCATGACCAGGCACTGCTCTCCGGCGGCAGCCAAGCGCCTTCCGTTCAGCCCGTAGGCCTCGTGATATTCCCGCAGCGACGGAAAGGAACAGTTCGAGGTCAGCCGCTCGGTCTGGATACGCAGCATGTAGAGCACGTCACTGCCTGGTATGGCCTCATCAAAATCGTGATAAACCTCGCAACCAAACTGCTCAACCCGCCGCGGCAGCAGCGTCTTCGGCGCCACCAGACGAACGCGGTACCCCATTTTGCGAGCGGCCAGAAGATGGGAGCGGGCAACCCTTGAATGAGCGATGTCCCCGACGATCGTGATCGTCTTGCCGACAAAGCCGCCATGCTCCTGCAAGGTCAGAAGATCCGTCAACGCCTGGGTCGGATGCTCGTGCGCGCCGTCGCCGGCATTGACAATGGACGTTTCCCGAAGGTGTTCTGCCAGAAAATGACAGCATCCCGGCAGTGCATGGCGTATAACCAGCACATGCGGCCGCATGGCGGCCAGCGTCAGTGCCGTATCGAGCAGCGACTCCCCCTTTTTGGTGGCGCTGGTGGAGGACGAGATGTTGATGACATCTGCCGAAAGACGCTTGCCGGCTATTTCGAAACTCGTCCGCGTTCGCGTCGAGCTCTCAAAGAACAGGTTGATGATCGTCTTGCCCCTCAGCGTGGGCGCCTTCCGAATCGATCGTCTCGACAGGCCCACAAAGGAAGCCCCCAGTTGCAGCAGATAGCGGATTTGTTCCGCATCCAGTTCCGCAATGCCGAAAAGGTGCCGCAGGGCTATCATGAGCGCACCCTGCGTTGAAGGACATGCCAGCCGGGACGATCCGTGACCAGCTTGACCGAACACCCGGAAGGGGCCTTGTGCACAAGACCGACCACATCCGCCGCGATGGGCAGCTCCCTGCCTCCCCGGTCAACGAGCACGGCAAGCCGAACGGCGGCCGGCCGTCCATAGTCGAAGATCTCTCCCAGCGCGGCGCGCACCGTGCGACCGGTATACAGCACATCATCGACCAGCCAGACGCTCTTGCCTCCGACATCAAACGGCAACCGCGTCGGCCGGACCTGCGGATTGGGGCCAACCGTATCGAGATCGTCGCGGTAAAAGCTGATGTCGAGATTGCCGCGGTGCACCAAGCTGCCGCCGGCTTCCAGCCGCTTCTGGAGCGCATCAGCAACCCTTGCACCCCCGCGCAGAATGCCGACGAGCCAGACCTGATCGCTACGCATGGCATCCGCCATGCGATCCAGGGCGTCATCGACGGCCCGCGCATCAAAGATAACCTGCACCTCCATCATGAGCGCCGCAATTCCGGATGAAGCTGCAAGAAATCCTCCAGGATGATTGCCGCAGCCGTCTGATCCACCCGTTCGGCCACCTTGCGGGCCGACAGACCCTGGGCATAAAGGCGCTCCTTGGCCAACCACGTCGTCAGTCGCTCATCCTGAAAGGCGACGGGCAGCTCGATGAAGGCCCGGAGCTCGCGAACCGCCGCCCGGGCGTCCGCGGCTTGCACACCCTCGCTCCCATCCATGTTGCGGGGAAGGCCGACGACAATGCCTCGCACACCGTACGCTTCGATGATGTCTCGCAGTTTTCCTGGCCAGAGCCTGTCCCGCCTGGACAGGCGGGCGATGCCCCGCGCGCCGATGCCCAGCCGATCGGAAACGGCCACGCCGATGCGCTTCGTCCCGATATCCAGCCCCAGCAGGGGCAGCGCATCCAGCGGACGAGCAGCATCGGCCATGTCAGTAGTTAAGCAGAATGTGTCGCTCATCAAAGCCGAGATTCTGCAGCGTCTCCCGGCAAGCGTCCACCATGGCGCTCATGCCCGCCAGACAGGCCACGGCCCTGCTGCCGTCCGGCCGGTCTGCGGCCAGCGCATGCTGGACATAACCGATGGGCCCGTCCCAGTTGTCCTGCCCGACCTCGACCGTCACGCTGACCTCGATGTCGTGCTTCGCCATGGACTGCAGCTCGTCCGTCAGCAAGCGATGCAACGGCGTCAGAAAACCGGCATAGATGGCCACCCTGCCAAAGTCCTGCCGGTTCCGGATGATATGCCGCCAGACGCTGCGCAATGGCGCAATGCCGGTTCCCACACCGATCAGGTAGGCATCGAACCCCTTGAAGGCATCGATATCAAAGGCCTTGCCCATCGGGCCTTCCACTTCAAGCTCGGCGCCCGGCTCGAGTTCGCAAAGCCGCATGGAAAGCGGCCCCGCCGATTTGATGAAGAAATCATAGCCTGCCGTTTCCTCGGGCTCGGTGGCGATGGCGAAATAACCGGGAGCAGGCTGCGAGACACCCGGAAGCCCGAGCCGCACATACTGGCCGGGCTTGAACGGTCTCACGCGTCCACCGTCGACGGGCACAAGCCTCAGACGCACCACGACATCATCGCACGAAGGATCGGTCATGCGTTCGTTCTCTTTGACCTTCATGCGATATGGGGAAGACTTCGGCACACCAACCTCCTCATCAGGGTCGGCTATTGCAGCGAAGGGAGCCTCAAGATGCAAGAATCAAAATGCCTGGAATGCCGCATCCCGGCCGAATGCATGGACGAACAGACGTTTTCCGGTTTGTGCGAGCGGTTTGACGCATTGGGTCATGCGCATGAGATCGACGTCGAAAGCGGGCTGAGTAGCCATGTGGCCTGGTTCGATGCCGCCAGGGTAAGCGCCCCGGATCTC
The DNA here is from genome assembly GCA_015488115.1 of Mariprofundaceae bacterium. Classification (GTDB taxonomy): domain Bacteria; phylum Pseudomonadota; class Zetaproteobacteria; order Mariprofundales; family Mariprofundaceae; genus J005. The sequence goes on along the minus strand of WFOK01000022.1, from coordinate 17,833 downwards.
TACGATCATGTCATGGCCTTGGGTCTTGATACCGAACGACTTCAATGCCGCATCCTTGAAGAACAGGACTGGGCGACAAGTTGGCAGAAAAACTGGCAGGCCCTGCCCATCGGCCGCCGCCTCTGGATCAGGCCCTCCTTTTGCGAGCCGGCTCCATCCGGGCGACTGGACATCGTGCTCGACCCCGGCATGGCCTTCGGCACGGGAACGCATCCCACAACCCGCCTCTGCCTGGAGGCCATCGAGTCCCTTTGCTCATCGCACCGGACGAACAACATGCTCGACATGGGCGCTGGATCCGGCATTCTGGCCATTGCCGCACTCAAGCTCGGCGCTTCACGCGCCGACGCCGTGGACATGGCCTCGGAAGCCGTCGATGCCTGTCGTGCCAATGCCCTGATCAACGGCGTAAGGCTCAATGCCTGGCAGCATGACAAGCCGCCAGCGGGCCGTTACGACCTGGTCGTGGCCAACATTCTTGCCAACCCCCTCCTTGATATGGCCGAGTCCTTGAGCGCTTGCGCGGATGGAACGCTTATCCTGTCCGGGCTGTTGCAGGAGCAAGGCAATGCCATATGCCAGGCCTACGAGAAGCATGGCCTCCGCCGCTCGGAAATGCATGAGCTCGATGGATGGGCATGTCTGGTGCTGACCCGGAAAAAATGACCCTTTTTCGCTATCACTCGCCCCTGGGCACAATCTGCTACGACTGGCATGAAGGCATCTGTCATCACCTATGGCTGCGCGACGACCCCAGGGCGCAGGATGCAAGTCCGGATCCCGTGAGCGACTGGCTGGATGCCTACTTCTTTACCGGCCAGAGCCTGCCGCCACCACCCCTGTCGCCAGCCCGAACAACCTTCCAGGCGAAACTGCGCGAACGCTTGCTCACGATCCCCTTCGGCAGCTTCCAAACCTATGGCGATATCGCCAGGAGCCTGGGAAGCTCTCCGAGGGCCGTCGGGCAGGCGCTGGGAGCCAACCATCTCCCGCTTATCGTGCCATGCCACCGCATCCTGGCCGCCAGGCAGCTGGGCGGATTCAGCGCCGGTCGCGACTGGAAACGAAGGCTCGTCGCGTTCGAGAAATCCTTCCCGCCCAACCGGCGGCCGGGCATTGCGATTTGGCATGCACCCAGCGCCCGTCTATAATGATGACATGGTCGCGAAGAAGAAAGCATGGCAAGCACTTTTCGGCCTTGCATGGCTGCTGTGCCTGCCCGCCGGCTCCATGGCCGGCGAGTTGATGCATGGTGAATGGCTGGTGAGCACCACTGTCCAGATCCCCGGCATGGGCAGCATGCCTGGCGGAACCCATCGCCAATGCTATGATGATCTGGACTCCCCCTATCCGGCTCGTTCCGGGGAGCACTGCCATCTTGTTTCCATGCAGCGGCATGCAAACACCGTTCAATGGCATGTCCGCTGCCAGACGCCCTCCGGCGAATCCGAGATTCAAGGCGAAACAACCCGCTCTGGCGACCACATGCATGGCTCGATGCATGTCAGCAGCGCAGATGGCGCCATGGATGTGAGCATGGAAGGCCGTTACCTCGGGCCCTGCAGCCGCCCCTGAATCGCTCACGGCAACGATCTACCTGCCCCAAGTCCATCGCTTGACCGGTTTTTCATCTGATCGCGGATGGATGGCGCGGGATGAGCGAGGTCGGGGCGCGCATGCAGGCAAGAAGCATGGCCGTCGCTATGGTTCGCGCAGACAGGCCAGGCACCACGTAATGCAAGGTGTTCATCTTCAATTCCGATGCACCCCTTTTTGTGTTTCGGCATTTCTATAAATTAAATCCCGGCGCATGGTCATCATGAAAAGTCCGGGCTAGGCTTGCGCCATGCATGCTTCAGACTCTCCCGTCACCATCATCGGCGCCGGACTGGCCGGCAGTGAAGCCGCTTGGCAGCTTGCCCGCAGGGGCATCCCGGTGCGCCTGTATGAAATGCGGCCGGTGAAGATGACGCCGGCCCACAAGACGGGCAAGTGCGCCGAACTCGTCTGTTCTAACACGTTCCGCGCCGACCATCTGGAAAATGCCGTCGGCCTGCTGCATGAGGAAATGCGCATGCTGGGATCCCTGATCATGCATTGCGCCGACCGTTCAAGGATCCCCGCCGGAACGGCGCTGGCTGTGGATCGCGAACAATTCTCCGAACTGGTCTCCGAGGCCCTGCAGCGTGAGCCCCTCATCGAACTGATCCACGAGGAGGTATCCAGCATTCCCGAACAAGGCTTCGTGCTCGTCGCGTCCGGGCCACTGACCTCGGATGCCCTGTATGCAGCCATCCAGCGCCTTACCGGGGAGCGGCACCTCAGCTTCTTCGATGCCATCGCTCCGGTCGTGAATGCCGAAACCATCGACATGGGCGTGGCCTACTGGAAGAACCGTTATGACAAGCATGTGAGCGATGGAGGCAAGGGAGACTACCTGAACTGTCCGATGAACAAGGAACAGTACGAGGCCTTCATCGATGCCCTGATCCAAGCGGAGAAGGTGGCGTTCAAGGACTTCGAGAACATTCCATTTTTCGAAGGCTGCATGCCCATCGAGGAAATGGCCGAGCGGGGGCGCGACACACCGCGTTTCGGGCCGATGAAGCCCGTCGGCCTGGAGGATCCCCGCACGGGGAAGATCCCCCATGCGGTCGTTCAATTGCGTCGGGACAATCGGCTGGGAAACCTGCTGAACATGGTCGGCTTCCAGACAAAGATGACCTACGGCGCCCAGAAACGCGTGTTCCGCATGATTCCGGGACTTGAAAAGGCCGAGTTTTTCCGGCTCGGCAGCCTGCACCGCAATACCTTCATCAAATCCCCCGTCCTGCTGGACGGCACGCTCAGGCTGAAGAAGGACCCGCGCATCCTGTTCGCCGGCCAGATCACTGGCGTCGAGGGGTATGTGGAATCAGCAAGCACGGGCCTGATGGCCGGCCTCTTTCTGGCCAGGCTTTGCCGGGGGCAGCCACCGACGCCGCCGCCGGAAACGACGGCGCATGGGGCATTGCTGGCCCACATCTCGCGAACCCGCGCCGAGGATTTCCAGCCCATGAACATCAATTTCGGCCTTCTCCCCCCCGCGCCACCAGACGAAGCCAGGCGCAGGCTTTCGAGACACGAACGCCGTCGACGGATCTCGGAACGGGCCCTCGAGCATTTGAAGCGCTGGATAACGGCTCAGTCGCAAACTGCCAACTCACCCTGATCTGAGCGGCGCTGCAGCCATGCACCCAGCGTCTCCCTGACCCAGGCCTGACTCAGACGGCGCCTGCGCTGCGCCAGGGACATGGCCTCGAGATGACAAAGGGCCGGCGCAATCACCTCCAGCCGGCGTGGCAAAAGGCTGAGCATCGTGTCCAGCACACGATCCTCGACCTGCCATTGCATGTCATTACAGATGGAACGCATGACGGCCCGAAGCCACGCATCATCCGGCGGAGGAGCGATGTCCACGCGCTCGAGCATGCCCGCCAGACGGGAGCCAAGCTCTCTCGGCAGCGCGTCATCGATGCGGACGCGCCAGGAAATCAGCAGCGGCCTGCCCAGGACGCGGGCCCGTTCGATCAGATGGAAAAGCGCAAGCATCGAGGCGCGATGCACCTGCCCCGCAGGCACGTCGATGGCCCAGAACGCGCTCGGCATCAGGAACTGAGCCCATTCATTGACCTGCACATAGGGCGCCCGGGGATCCATGCGCGCCACGGTATGCAGGCCGAGCGCAGCGTGATCCGCCGCCAGCATCTGCAGCAAATGCGTCTTGCCAGCAACCCCGCGCGAGCACAGCCAGAGCATGCCGCCCTGCACCAGCCACAAGCCAAGACGGTTGCAGGCCTGCTCAACACCTGGATGGCGCACCCAGGAACTGTAGGCGCGATGCGCAGGCAGATTCAGCTTAAGACGCTGGACCTGCATCATGAGGTCTCGTCATTGAGCGCCTTGCCCATCCAGACCACCATGTACTGAATGCCGGAAAACACCGTAAATGCGAAGGTCATCCATTCCAGGCCAAGCATGAGCCAGTCCGGCATGATGCCCCATCCCATCTGAACCAGCACCGAAAGCACGAGCGTGATCTGAAAGAACGTCGTGATCTTGGAAGTCAGCGTCGGGGCCATCGTAAGCTTGCGGGTCACAATCTCGTAGGCAATGGCGCCCAGGATGATGACAATGTCGCGGAAGACAATGGCCAGAAAAAGATAAAGCGGCACCTGTCCCATGGCATAAAGGGTCACAATGGCGCTGATCAGCATCAGCTTGTCGGCCAGGGGGTCCATATAGGCCCCCACGACCGTCCGCTGGTTGAACATGCGCGCAATGGCGCCATCGAGCATGTCCGTCATGCCCGCGGCGATCATGAACAGAAGCGCAAGCTCGGGCTGCTGTTCGAGGATGGCATAGACGATGAAGGGCGTCAGCAGCATGCGCGCCAGGGTCAGCAGGTTGGGAAGGTTCAGGACGCGGTTCATGGACAAGGGCCATCAGGCTCCAGAAGCAGATGCTTTGCCAGCCATGTCAGGGGAAGACCCTCCAGCCGTTATCGGTCGCCTGCACATGAAACCCGTGAGCCTGCAGCCAGTAACCCAACTCGGCCGCCCTGCCCTCATCCATGATGATGCGGTAGCGCTGGCGCCCACCGGACAGCTCGACGGGAATGACCCCAACCCTTGCGTCCCTGCGCAGATCCTGCTCGAACAACACCTGCTCGGCCAATTCCGCCTGGCGCTCAAGCAGCAATTCGTATTCGGCCGCACCGGCCTCGCCGGCGCACGCGAGCAGCCCCACCAACGCCAGGTATTGCGTCCTGCTCACTTGATCACCCTGAGATGCCGCACCCGTCGCCCGCCGGAGGGCGCATCGGCGTCGTCCGTGGATGCCTCATGCGCATCTGCGCGGCCCTCCTCATGGCTCTCGTGCCCACGCGCCTCCTCGACAGCAGCCCGAATGATCTCGGGCACATCCTCCTCCCAGACGATACCCTGATCCAGATCCCCTTCGGGCAGATAAACGGCCCAGATGGCATGCATGGGAATGCGACAGGAAAAAACCTGCCCGCCGAATGAAAAATCGGACACCAGCGCATCATCACGGATATGGATCGGCTGGGGCATGCGTTGATTCAGCACGAGACGCAATGCCGGATCGCCCATCAGATGGGGCGGAACCTTCACATCCTCGCTCGTCGCGTTGACCACAATGAACACCCTGCCGTGCCGGGCGAAAAACTCTCGCAATTGTTTGGCCTTGACCGCGTCCGAGAAACTGATGCTCATGGGGAAACCTCCAAGCCTCGGGCGTTTGCATGCCGTCAGGTCATTGAGAAAAATGGAGTGATCCTGTAAGCCGGGTTCTGTCCCCCTGCGATCAGGGTGGCGGTCATTCATCTAGGCTTGCCATTGCTGGCAAGCTCAAGCGGCCTACCCGGAAGCTGCGCGGGCCACGCATATGCTTCCCTATTTGGCCTTGCTGCAGGTGGGGTTTACCATGCCTCCTCCTGTTGCCAGGAAGAGCGGTGCGCTCTTACCGCACCCTTTCACCCTTACCGCCCACCAGGGGACGGCGGTCTGCTTTCTGTGGCACTTTCCCGGGGTCGCCCCCGCCGGACGTTATCCGGCACCTTGCCCTGTGCAGCCCGGACTTTCCTCGACGGCGAACAACGCGCCGGCGCGACCGCCCGGATCACTCCACGCCTGAAGGATACACCCTCGGCAGCCGGATTTACACCACCATCAGAGGATGTCGGGAGGGGTCATGCCATTCTGGACCGCATAGGTGCCCAGCAGGGCAAGCAGCACGCCTCCGCTCAAAGTCATGATCAAAAACGGAACCAGCAGAATGGCAAGGGCCATGCCGCTACCGAGGCCCAGGTTGCGCGTAAGCCCAAGCCACATGAGCACGAAGGACCAGATGCCCACCACGGCGTTGACCAGCGGCACCCATGCCAGCAACAGCGGTGCATTGGCATAGGCACAGATCTCGAACGCATGAGCGGTTCGGACTTCCTTCTTCGCGAAAACACGCAAGACCCAACGCAGATAAACGGCCCACAGCCAGGTGCCCATGACCACGAACAGCCAGAACATCGGCGCCAGAAACAGCGAAACCCCCAGGGTTCCGGCGGCAATGACCAGGGTCGGCACGCTCACGGTGATGATCAGAAACCACAGGCTGTTCACATAATCATGCGCCTCGGGCAGACCGGCATAGAACGATCCCGGATGCATCAGCAGGCACCGCAGGGATCCGATATAGGAGTCCACCCAGTTTCTACGATCAAAATACACACTCACGATGCCCCTCCTTTCCGCAACGAGCACCCGACGACCAGGCACAAGCTGCCGACACCCGGCAGCGCACGCGCCGCTTGACGCCATGGGTCAGGCCGGCATGGTACGAGTCATGCGCGTCAGACTCATGACCCTAGTCTTGCTGGTTCTGGTTGCGGCCGCAACCGGCTACTGGCTTCGGCCCCTGCTGATCACGCCGGAGCCCGAACCCCGGACCGTGACGCCTCGCGGCAGCCTGGCCGAGGATGAACAAACCACGATCGCCATCTTCGAGGCAGTCAGCCCGTCTGTCGTGTTCATCTCCACCACGGCGGAAGTCGTGGACCCCTGGACCCGCATGGTGTTTCAGACGAGGAAGGGCACGGGATCAGGCTTCATCTGGGATCGCGAAGGCCATGTTGTCACGAACTTTCATGTCATTCGCGGCGCCTCCAAGGCCACGATCCGCCTGGCCGATGGACGCGCCTATGCGGCCGTGCTGGTGGGAGCCAGTCCCGAACATGACCTGGCCGTCCTGCGCATCAATGTGCCGTTTGACCCGCCGCCACCGATCCCGTTGGGTGAAAGCGCCAACCTGAAGGTCGGTCAGAAGGTATTCGCGATCGGCAACCCCTTCGGTCTCGATCATACGCTGACCACGGGGATTGTCTCCGCACTGGACCGCAGCCTGGCTGCGAACGGGCGGACCATCGACCATCTCATCCAGACCGATGCAGCCATCAACCCCGGCAATTCGGGTGGCCCCCTGCTGGATTCGGCCGGACGCCTGATCGGCGTCAACACGGCCATCTACTCGCCCTCCGGGGCCTATGCCGGCATCGGCTTTGCGATTCCATCGGACCAGGTCAATGCCGTCGTGCCGGAGCTGATCGCCTACGGACGCGTCATCCGTCCCTGGCTGGGCATTGGCAGCGATGACCGGATCTCTGCGCTTGTCCGCAAGCGTCTCGGACTCGAGCATGGCCTGCTGGTGCTGAAGACAGCCCATGGCTCGCCGGCAGCCGAGGCCGGTCTGCTGCCGGCCCGCCTGGCATGGGACGGCTCGATCGTACCGGGCGATATCCTGCTGGAACTCGATGGCGCCCCGCTGGACACCGTGCGTGATCTTGAACGTCTGCTGTCCAAGCGGCACATCGGCGATGCGGTGGTCCTGCGGGTCTGGCGCGACGGCCAAACGCGCGAGCTTGAAATCGTGCTGGCCAATCCGCAAAAGAGGACCATGCATTGAACCAGGACGGGGGGAACATGAACAAGCAGGCCCAGATCAATTTCGGCTACCTTCTTCTCGCCATGATCGCGATCTTCTTCATCCAGCAATGGCTGATCTCGTCGATGACCGAAAGCCAGACCGTGCCGTTCAGTCAGTTTGAGCAGTACCTGAAGGAAGGCAAGATCGACGAGGTCGTGATCACCGAGGATTATATCACCGGCAAGCTGAAGGAAAGCGAGGACCGCCTGAAGGTCGTGGTTTCCGCCCGGGTCGAGCCGCAGCTCATCGAGTTTCTCGACAAGTACGGCGTGACCTATACCCGACTCATTGAAAGCCATTTCCTTGAAAACGTGCTGTCCTGGCTGGCGCCCACGCTGATCTTCTTCGGCATCTGGCTGTTTTTCGTACGCCGCATGGCCGAAAAGCAGGGGCTTGGCGGCGGCTTTGTTTCCATCGGCAAGAGCCGTGCCAAGGTGTTCGTCGAAAAGGATACCGGCGTGAGCTTCGACGACGTGGCCGGCGTCGATGAGGCCAAGCAGGAACTCCAGGAAGTCGTCGAGTTTCTGAAAAACCCGCAGCGCTGGGGTCGCCTGGGCGCGCGCATTCCAAAGGGCGTGCTGCTCGTGGGCCCACCCGGAACCGGCAAGACGTTGTTGGCCAAGGCCGTCGCGGGCGAGGCCGGCGTGCCGTTCTTCTCGATTTCCGGCTCCGAATTCGTCGAAATGTTCGTCGGCGTCGGCGCTGCGCGCGTGCGCGACCTGTTTGAGCAGGCGCGCAAGCACGCCCCGGCCATCATCTTCATTGACGAACTCGATGCCCTCGGACGCTCCCGGGCCGCCGGTGGGCCGATCGGAGGCCACGACGAAAGGGAACAGACGCTCAATCAGTTGCTCGTGGAAATGGACGGCTTCGACCCGTCTTCCGGGCTCGTGATCCTTGCGGCCACGAACCGGCCGGAAATCCTGGATCCGGCCCTGCTCCGCGCCGGCAGATTCGACCGCCAGGTGCTCGTCGACCGGCCGGACAAGCCTGGACGCGAAGCGATCCTGAAGGTGCACATGCAACGCATCAGGCTTGCGGACGATGTCGATGCCGGCAAGATCGCCGCCCTGACCACGGGCTTTTCCGGAGCAGACCTGGAAAACCTGGTCAACGAGGCCGCGCTGCTTGCCACGCGCGAAAATGCCGAGGCCGTGTCCATGGCGCATTTCACACGAGCCATCGAACGCCTGATTGCTGGCCTGGAAAAGAAAAACCGCGTGCTCGGCGAGAAGGAGCGCCGGGTCGTGGCCTACCATGAAATGGGCCATGCCCTGGTGGCCATGGCCTTGCCGGGCACGGATCCCGTGCACAAGGTTTCCATCATCCCTCGCGGCATCGGGGCACTCGGATACACGATCCAGCGCCCGACCGAAGACCGCTACCTCATGACGCGGGAGGAACTGCAGAACAAGATCAGCGTCCTGCTCGGGGGCCGGGCGGCCGAGCAGCTCGTGTTCGGTCACCTCTCGACGGGCGCCGCCGACGACTTGGCCAAGGCAACCGATACGGCGCGGGACATGGTCATGCGTTACGGCATGGATGAAGATCTCGGCTTTGTCGTCTACGACGAATCACAGCAGGGCTTTCTCGGCAAACAGCAAGAGCTTGCATTTGGCTCGGGCCCGCGCTTCAGCGAGGAAACCGCGCGCAAAATCGACGAGGCCGTTCGCCGGATCATTGCCCGGCAGTTCGACTGCGCGACCCGCATTCTGGAAACGAACCGCGACGTGCTCGAGCGCTGCGCCCAGGAACTGCTGCGCAGTGAAACGCTGGAGGAAGATCAACTGAAGGAGCTGACGCGCGAGCTGCGGAACGCCTGCGACGAGCGCCCGAAAACCCGGACACGGGACTAGCCTGCAACCTGCAAGACGAGCTTGCCGCGCATATGGCCTGCCTCGATGCGACGGTGCGCTTCGGCCGCTTCCGCCAGCGGCAGCACGTCCGCAAGCTCGATGCGCAGCCTTCCATCATCGAACCATTCGGCACATTGCGCCAGAATCTTCCCGTGATGGCGCGCTGCCTGTTCAAGACCAAGCACCATCGGCGTCAGCATGAGTTCCTGGCTGATGCGGATGTTGCGCATCCGCAGGGTCTTCCAGTCCGTATCATCCGGCACTTGCAGCAGGGTCACCAGGTCTCCATAGACACGGATCGCAGGCGCCAGCCCGGCGAACGCCGGACCCCCGACGACATCCAGTGCGATGTCCACGCCTTCCCCATGCGTCCACTCTAGCAAGGCCTCCGCGACATCCCGCTCCCGGTACCGGATGATGCATTCGGCGCCCAGCTCCTCTGCCAGTTGCGCCTTGGCTTCATCGCCCACGCTTGTCGCCACGCAGCAACCTGCAATGCGCGCCAACTGGACAGCCACATGACCAACACCGCCAGCACCCGCCTGCACGAACACGCGCTGCCCTGCCCGCATGCGGGCGCGATCAAACAGGGCCTCCCAGGCCGTGATCAGCACCAGGGGCGCCGCGGCGGCCTCCGTGAAGTCCAGGCGTTCAGGCTTGCGTGCGACAAACGCCTCGGGAACGCTGGCATACTCGGCATAATTGCCGCTGGCCTGGCCAAGCCCGCCAAAACAGTAATAGACGGCATCGCCCTCGCTGAAACGGCTGACCCCTTCGCCAACCTTCACGACGATGCCCGCGCCATCGCAGCCCAGGATGGCTGGAGGCTCGCCGAAATAAAGTCCCCGGGCACGCAATTTCGTATCAATGGGATTGACCCCGGCGGCCATGACGCGCACCAAGACCTCGCCCGGCCCCGGCCGGGGCGTCTCGACATCCATCTCGACAAGAACCTCGGGACCGCCGATTCGGCTCATGACAATCGAACGCATGCTTCCTCCCATGCCATGACAAGCCATTTGCTGACAGTTGTAATCCTGTCATGATATGATGCAACATCCTAACGATGTACGGACGAACGCCAACCATGAACCATGCACATCGACGCATCGAGCTTTACGACACCACGCTGCGCGATGGCGCCCAGACCGCCGGCATTCATTTCTCAAGCGAGGACAAATGGCGCATTGCCGAAAGGCTTGCCGATTTCGGCATGGATTGGATTGAAGGCGGCTGGCCCGGCGCCAATCCCAAGGACGATCATTTCTTCAACCTCGCCAGACAGCGCCAATGGACAAAAAGCAGGCTGGTGGCCTTCGGCTCAACCGCCCGTCCGTCCAAGAAAGCGGGCGAGGATCCTCTGCTGACGCGGCTAGCCGCCTGTGGCGCGGACGCCGCGTGCATTTTCGGCAAGGCCTGGGCGCTGCATGTCGAAAAAAGCCTGCGCACGAATCGGCTTGAGAACCTCGATCTGGTTCATGATTCCGTCGCCTGGCTAAAGGCCAGGATGCCGGTCGTGTTCTTCGATGCGGAGCACTTCTTTGATGGATTTACGGATGACCCCGAATATGCCCTTTCCGTGCTTCGAGCCGCCGCGGAGGGCGGCGCCGACTATCTGGTACTCTGCGACACGAATGGCGGTTCGATCCCCTATGAGGTCGCCCGCATCACGCGCAAGGTGCTGGAGGCCTTCCCTGGGCACAAGGTGGGCATTCACGCCCACAACGACTGCGAAATGGCCGTGGCCAACTCCATCGCGGCCCTGCGCGTCGGCGCCACCCTGGTTCAGGGAACAGTCAACGGCATCGGCGAACGATGCGGCAACGCAAACCTGATTTCGCTCATTCCCACGCTTCAGATGAAGATGGGGCTGGATTGCGGCATATCGCCCGAAACGATGAAGCAATTGAAAGCGCTATCGGACTACGTCAATGAAATGGCCAACCGGCTGCCCTGGCGACACCAGCCCTATGTCGGCACGAACGCCTTCGCGCACAAGGGCGGCGTGCATGTATCGGCCATCCGCAAGGAAAGCCGGCTCTATGAGCACATCGATCCGGCGCTGGTCGGCAATGAGCGGCGAATTCTCGTGTCCGATCAGGCGGGCAGGAGCAATATCCTGAGCAAGATGCAACAACTCGAGCCCGCGGCAGGCCTGAACGAGAACGACCCCGTCGTTGCCGAGGCCGTGCGGCGCATCAAGGAATTGGAGGCCATGGGCTACGCCTTTGAAGGCGCCGATGCCTCGTTCCATCTGCTGTTGCTGCGCGCCATGGGTCGCTTCAGGCGCCATTTCGAACTGATCCGTTACCGCGTGTTTGACGACAAGCGCGGCCATCACGATCCGGCGGAGGCCGAGGCCACGGTGCAGCTCCGGGTGGGCGAGCGTACCCTGCACACGGCCGCGCTGGGCAACGGACCTGTCAACGCCATGGACAATGCGCTGCGCGCGGCCCTGGTCGATGTCTATCCCATGCTGGCCGACATGCGCCTGGCCGATTTCAAGGTCCGGGTGCTTTCCACGCGCAAGGGCACGGAAGGTGCTGTTCGCGTGCTGATCGAATCCACGGACGGAAAATCGAAATGGAGCACCGTGGGCGTCTCCACCGATGTGCTCGAAGCGGCCTACCGGGCACTGAACGATGCCATCGAATACAAGCTGACCATCGACAAGGTGCCTGCCCCTTGAAATGGATCGACGAATTCATCCGCCATGAAGCGACCGGCGGCCTGCTGCTGATTCTGGCCGCCGCGCTGGCCCTCGTGCTCAGCAATTCCAGCCTCTCGTCATGGTATTCGGCCACGCTGCATATGCCCGTGGGAATCCATGTCGGACCGCTGGAGCTGGACAAATCCCTCTATCATTGGGTGAACGAAGGACTGATGGCCATCTTTTTTCTGTTGATCGGCCTGGAGATCAAACGCGAGGTTCTCGAGGGACATCTGTCCTCCCTGCGGCAGGCATCGCTGCCGATTTTCGGCGCAGCGGGTGGCATGCTGATACCCGCACTGATCTACGTGCTCATCAATCATGCCCATGCGACGGCCTTGCAGGGCTGGGCCATCCCCACAGCCACGGACATCGCCTTCTCGCTCGGCATCCTTTCGCTGCTCGGCAGTCGCGTTCCCACAGCCTTGAAGATCTTCCTGATGGCCCTGGCCATCATCGACGATCTGGGTGCCATCGTGATCATCGCCCTGTTCTACACCTCCGAGCTCTCCTGGATTTCGATGGCCCTGGCCCTGACCTCCCTGAGCGCGCTCGTGCTCATGAACCGCCTGGGCGTCGTCAGACGCAGTGCCTATTTCCTCGTTGCGCTGCTGCTTTGGCTGGGCGTGCTCAAGTCCGGCGTTCATGCGACGCTGGCCGGCGTGGCCCTGGCATTCACGATCCCGCTTTCAACCCGGGGCCGCCAGCATCGGGGCTTTTCGCCATTGAAGAGCCTGGAACACGATCTTCATCCCTGGGTGAGTTTCCTCATCCTGCCGCTGTTCGCATTCGTCAACGCAGGCGTGGACATGCGCCCGATCGCCCTCGACCAGATGGGGGCCTCCGTGCCGCTCGGCATCCTTCTGGGCCTGTTTCTCGGCAAGCAGGCTGGCGTCTTCGGCTTTGCCTGGCTGGCCATCCGCCTTGGTTGGGCCAGGCTGCCGGACGGCTGCCGCTGGCTCCAACTCTACGGCGTATCGGCGCTGACCGGCATCGGTTTCACGATGAGCCTGTTCATCACGTCCCTTGCCTTCGAGGACGACGCCATGTTCGCCTACACGGACAAGCTCGCCGTGCTGGCGGGCTCGCTGCTCTCGGGCATGCTCGGCTATCTGGTCCTGCGCCTTGGCGCTTCCGGGAAAACGGCAGGCAACTGACGCGATGACACAAACCAGCACCGAATGCATTCGGAAGTGAATATTTTACGTTGACATTCAGTATTCACCGCCCGTAACCTCGAACGCATGCATGTGAAACAACGCATTCTGGCCGCCGCGGAGCGTCGTTTCGCGGACTACGGTTATGCCAAGACCACCATGGCCGAAATCGCCGCCGATGCGGGCATGAGCGTCGGCAACCTGTACCGTCATTTCGAAAACAAGGAAACCCTTGCCATGTCCTGTATGCGCCGCCAGCTCGAGGCCAAGCTTCGCGCCGGCATTGATGCCGCCGCCCGCGCCCGATCCGCAAGCGAGGCGCTCGAAGCCTTCCTGCTTGCACGCCTTCGGGCCGGACATGCGCAGTTCGCCCAGACCCGCCACCTGTACGACATGGTCCGGCTCGCCAACGAACGCTACCGCGACCTGTTGCTCGAGTTTGAGCGGAGGGTGATCCTTGCCCTGGCGGACATCCTGCGGCGCGGCGTGCGTGAAGGCGCATTCGCCGTGGATGATCCCGAGCGCACAGCCTACGACATCCACCAGGCGCTGATGCGTTACAACCATCCCGTTTCGCTCCGGTACAACGAGCTGCCCGTGCTGGAAGCGGATCTGGAGCGGCTGATCGAGCTGCTCCGAAGGGGGCTGGCGCCCCGCAACCACGAAGGAGGGAAGAAACGATGATCGGAAAGAAGAACATGGCCTTCGGCTTTTTCTATTTTCTCACCACGCTGGGGCTCGGCATGTTCCTGGCCAGCAAGTTCCAGTTGCCGGGCGAGGAACTCGGCAAATGGCTGGCCAGTCCACAGCATGCCCTGCTCAAGGCCGCGCACGCTCATGGCAATCTGGAGAGCGTGTTGAACATCGTCATTGGCTATCTGCTCTGCAGGCTGGCGCTGGAGGACTGGATCGCCAAAACCGTCTCGGTGCTGCTGATCATCGGCGCGCTGTTTCATTCGGGCATGTTGTATCTGGCCGGCGCTGGCCTCGGTTTCGCCGGCATGCTCACGCCGATCGGCGGCATCTCGATCATCGCCTCGATGCTGCTGATGGGCATCGGCATCATGAAACTGAAGTCGGTGGACTGATGGCGCCCTATCGTCCAGTGCATGTCTGGAACGGACTGATAAGGCTCACGCACTGGGTCAATGCCCTGTGCGTGATCTGCCTGCTGCTCATCGGCGGACTGATCTGGGCGAGGGAGCCCCTGGGCATCGCCGAGCATGTTGAAGAAGCCATGATCGATGTGCATGCGGCCATCGGTTTCGTGTTCGCGGCCTTCCTGCTTGCGCGCCTTGGCTATGCGCTTGCCGGCCCCCCGGGGCCCGGACACTGGCGGGACATCCTGCCGCTGGATGCATGGCGGCGGCAGGAGCTCATGGACACGCTGCGCTTCTACCTGGGCGGCTTTCGTGGCAGAGGGCCTGTCTATTTTGCACACAACGCCCTGGCGGGGATCGCCTATGCGGGCTTCTTTCTGCTGGCCCTGTCCCAGATCATGACGGGCGCGACCATGTATCTGCTCGGACCGGCCATGCCCGAGGCCGCAGCGCACGCAGCCCACGAGCATGTCCCGCAGGCAGGGCAATGGCCGCCTGCATGGCTGCATGTTCCCCATGAAATCGGGGCCCTGCTGATAGCCGTCTTCATTCTCGCCCATCTGTTGATGCTGGTCGTTCATGAATTGCTCGAAACACGCGGGCTGGCATCGAGCATGATTTCAGGCAACAAGTTTTTCACCGAAGAGGAACTCGCCCGAATGGGGCACAAGGAGGAAGGAAATGAGTGAACCCGTGATTGCCGCCAAGGAGCCGAAGCTGCTGGAGCTTGAGCCGGGCACCTATTACTGGTGCGCCTGCGGGCGTTCGAAGAACCAGCCGTTCTGTGACGGCTCGCACGAGGGAACGGGCATCGAGCCCAGGGCCTTCGAGATCAGGGAAACGCAGACCGTGGCCCTGTGCCAGTGCAAGCACACGAAGAACCCGCCGTTCTGCGACGGCTCGCACGACGAGCTCTGATGGGACGGCAGCGGCTGAACGTGCAGGCGCCGGTGGCGCGCCTGTTCGCCGAACGCTGGAGCACGCGTGCCTTCGATGCCGAAAAACCGGTCACGGCCGGACAGCTCGCTGCCTGTCTGGAGGCGGCGCGCTGGGCGCCCTCATGCTTCGGGGAGGAGCCGTGGCGCTTCGTCGTGGCCGACCGTTTCAGCGATGAAGCCGCATGGCGGCGGGTGCTGGATGCGCTGGCCGAGAAGAACCGCCTTTGGGCGCAAAACGCGCCGGTGCTCATCCTCACGGCCTGCGTGCCGACATTCTCGCAGGACGGTCGAACCAACCGCTGGTGCGAATACGACGCCGGCCAGGCCGCCGTCAGCCTGTGCCTGCAAGCCGCGGAGCTGGGGCTGGCCAGCCATCAGATGGGCGGCTTCGACGTGGAGGCCGTGCGCGAGGCCACGGGTCTGCCCGAGGGCTGGCATGTGATGAGCGTGACGGCACTTGGCCACCCGGCCGCGCCCGAGGCAGCACCCGGGCCGTTCCGCGACTTGGAAACCGCGCCGCGCTCGCGCAGGCCCATCGAGGATATCGCCCATGCCGGCCGCTGGGGCGAGCCCTGGCGGCCGCCGGCAGCCTGCGGCTGGGAGGCGCGGTATCAGGAAACGGCCGCCGAGCAATTGCCGTGGTTCCACGAGGGGCTGGATGCGGACATTGGCCGCGCGCTGGATGAACTGGGCCTTGCCACCGGCAGGCTGCTGGATCTCGGCTGCGGGCCGGGCACGCAGGCCGTGGCGCTGGCTGCGCGCGGCTTTGCAGTGACCGCGAGCGACATCTCCGAGACGGCCGTGGATTCCGCCCGCGCCCGCGCCGAGAAGGCCGGAGTCGACGTGCGCTTTGTCGTGGACGACGTGCTGGACAGCAGGCTTGACGGCCCGTTCGACATCATCGTCGACCGTGGCGTGTTCCACTGCTTCGCCGAACCCGAGGCGCAGGCTGCCTACCTGGCCACGATCCGGCGGCTGCTGGCGGAAGGCGGCCATCTGCTGCTCAAGTGCTTCCACAAGCATGAAACCAGCGAGATGGGGCCGCCGGGGCGTTACGACGCGGGCGACATCCGGCGCCTGTTCGCAGACGGATTCACGTTGCTGGCCGCGCGCGATAGCCGCTTTGTCGGGCCAGGAAACGACGCCCAGCCCAAGGCCCTGTTCTGCATCCTGCAACGAAGCGCCGACTGACAAGCACGAGGCATGACGATGAGCGACCTTTTCACACCGATCCAACTGGGCCCGCTGGAACTGCCCAACCGCATCGTGATGGCGCCGATGACGCGCAACCGCTGCCCCGACAACATCCCGACCGATCTGACCGCCGAGTACTACCGCCAACGCGCCACGGCAGGGCTCATCATCACCGAGGGCGCACAGGTATCCGAACAGGGCATCGGCTATCCGGCCACGCCGGGCATCCACACGCGGGAGCAGATCGAAGGATGGCGCAAGGTCACCGATGCCGTGCACGCGGCGGGCGGGCGCATCTTCGTGCAACTATGGCATTGCGGCCGCATCTCGCACCCGGACTTCCATGCCGGTGAGCCGCCGGTGGCCCCGAGCGCGATCCGGCCGGCAGGCCAGGCCTTCACGTTGGAGGGCATGAAGGACTTCGTCACCCCGCGCGCGCTGGATACGGACGAGATTCCAGACATCGTGGATCAATACCGCCATGCGGCGGCCTGCGCAATGGACGCGGGCTTCGACGGCGTGGAGATCCACGCCGCCAATGGCTACCTGATCGACCAGTTCCTGCGCGACCGCACGAACCAGCGCACCGATGCCTACGGCGGCAGTATCGAGAACCGCATCCGCTTCCTGGCCGAGGTAGCCGAGGCCGTCAGCCATGAGATCGGTGCGGATAAGGTCGGCGTGCGCATCTCGCCGGTCAACCGCTTCAACGACATCGACGACTCCGATCCCCAAGCGCTGTTCAACCGCGTGGCCGAAAGGCTGGGCGAGATCGGCGTGGTCTATCTGCATGTTGTCGAGGTCTCGATGATTGGCGAGCCGGATGCTCGCGTGGATTTCACGAAGATCCGCCGCCGCTTTCCCGGGGCCTACATGGCCAATGGCGGCTACACGAAGGATCGCGCCCATGCGGCCATCGCCGAGGGACGCGCGGACCTGGTGAGCTTCGGCGTGCCGTTTCTCGCCAACCCGGATCTCGTGCGCCGCTTTAAGCTCGGCGCGCCGCTCAACGAGCCGGACCCAGCCACCTTCTACGGTGGTGGTGCGGAAGGCTATACGGACTATCCTCGGCTTGTTTCAGAATTGAAAACGTAGTTTCTGAGGAATATCCTTCCTCAGACTAATTTGGGCTTTCAAAATATTCTGCTTGATGGGAGCTTGAATCAGAAGGGAAGGGGCATGATGGCAGAGATAGAAAGCTTTGAGTTAATTCTTGATCGATTTCTGCAGCAACTTGACTCACTGAAGAATTCACTGCCATCCCTAATGGCTGTTTCAACCCTTTCATTAAAGAGACAATCCGATAAATACTCCAGTTCCCTAGAAAAGTATGGCACCC